>WTCN01000293.1 GCA_013138555.1 Methyloprofundus sp.
TGTTTATATTTCAATGAAAGAATAAAGGATTAACATGAGATTTTCTCTATTATTTGCATTACTTTTTCCCTTTGTATTGCAGGCGAGTAACCTAAGTAACAGTAATAAATTATTTGATTTTGCCGAAAGGGAGTACCCTGAATTATTTGATCCTGCTGGAAGCCCAACTTTTGAGCTCAGTGATTATTTAGTGCGTTATTACTCTAAAAGTAATAATTATATAGGCACAAAACAGGGGGAAGTCTATGTGTACGGTACTATTTTTAATGGCTTATTAAAGGTCGGGAATATTGCTGACTTTGTTGAATTAGAGACTGAGGGGGATGAGTTATTAGCCGAATTATTTGCACAACAGCGGAGTGATGTGCAGGTTGAGGGGATGGGGAGAGTTATTGTCATACTTGCAGATGATCTTCAAGGAAGTCGGCATCAGCGGTTTATCATTCAATTAAATTCTGGTCAAACCTTGTTAATTGCACATAATATTGACTTGGCCCCCAGAGTAAATGCGTTATCAGTGGGGGATTTTATTGAGTTTTTTGGTGAGTATGAATGGAATGATAAGGGCGGGGTGATTCACTGGACGCATTATGACCCCGCTGGAAATCATTTAGATGGCTGGATATTACACAATAATATTGTTTATCAGGCTCTTTAGTTTTACGGGCTACACACGTTTAACACGGGACAGCTTTATTCACTCGTAGGGTGGGCAACGCTTTTCTGCCCACCTTAAGTTTATAGCCGCTTTATAAAATACAGTATCTTAGAGAAAAATCAACATCTGTGTTTGCCTGTTTAGGCCGGGTATTACCTACTGCAGGGTTCATGAAGCGTGTTGTAAATCTGTGCTTTCCACCACTGATTTCTGCAAAATAGGGGGCTGTTTTTAATAATTTAACAATGACCATTTGATAAGACTGGGTTTGATCTAATGTGGTTTGATAAAAGCCATTATGTGCCGTTTCATGAGTGCTGATACCACTTAAGCGAATAAAATTCAAAATTAAGTCAACTGCTGTCCGAATCGGTGAAAATTGATTAATCCACATTTGCAAGTTTTCGTTTTGTACCTCTCTAGGTTGCTCTAGCCAGAAGTGATATGCGGGCAGGTCAAATGAACTGGTTCCTCCAGGGATATTATTACGTTGAGTTACTGTTTCAAATAAATCGCTCTTCATGCTTGCAAGATCAATTTTTCCATTGCTGGCATAGAGTTTTTCACTGCTTGAGTGTAACTCGCTCAGAATATTATGTAGCCTTGTGTTATCAACACCTTCATGTTTTGATAACTGATTAAGTCTGTTAGAGTGGCGCTTTAATTCTTTTAGCATTTCGGCTTTTAAATTGTGGCGACTAAAAACCTGTAAAATATCGACGAGTGTATTAACGCTTGCTCGTGTATCCCAGATACTGTTCCCCATCAAAAAGTGGTCAAGTTGTAAGAAAAGTTGTTCCAGGCGTATGAACACACGCATGCGTTCATTTAAAGGAAATTCGTAGCTGATATATTCAGTAGTCACTTTGTTTGTTTTAGAAATTGTTTGTGTAAATTATTCACTTGCTTGTCAAGAAAAGTAATGTCTTGGGTATTGTCTATTATACTGTCCGCATGTGTTAAACGTTCAGCTCGGCTCACCTGGCTATTAATCATGGCGGTAATCTGGCTGTTATTTAAGTTATCGCGTAATTTTACTCTATTAATTTGCATTTCCATAGGGCAGTCGATGACTAAAATATGATCGACTAGTGATTGCATTTTTGTTTCGATTAATAATGGGATAGCAATAATGCAGTAAGGCCCCGTGAGTAGGCTTAATTGACGCTCAATTTCTGCATAGACAAGTGGATGTACAATGTTCTCAAGCTGATGTTTTTTTTCTGCATCATTAAAAATTATTTCACGTAAGCTAGCACGATTTAAACTGCCATCCGTGAAGAGGCAGCGTTGACCAAAGTAGTCACTAATTTGTTTAAGGGCTTTTTGCCCAGGCATAACCAGAGCATGGGCTATTTCATCAGCATCAATGATGGGCGTGTTGTGCTGTTTGAATAGCTCAGAAACGGTTGATTTACCACAGCCAATCCCGCCCGTCAGACCTACTTTATACATTATTGTAAGCCAGTGCTTGTTAAGTAAAGTGAATTGATTTTATCACCCCATAGAAGAGCAATCCACCCGGCAATAGCGAGATAAGGACCAAAAGGAATGGGAATATTTTTGTCACGTTGTACGAAAATAATCATTGATGTACCAATGATGGCACCCACGAGTGATGATAGCAGAATAATCAGCGGCAGGTATTGCCAGCCTAACCAGGCACCAAATAAAGCGAGTAGCTTGAAGTCACCATAGCCCATTCCTTCTTTTCCGGTCAATAGTTTAAAGGATTGGTAAATTGTCCATAAAATAAGATAACCTGCTATTGCACCGATAATGCTGGAGACAGGGTCGGTAAAAATATTAAACAGGCTTAAAAACAAACCTAACCATAACATAGGTAAAGTAATATTGTCGGGTAACAATTGATGATCAAAATCAATGCCACTGAGAGCAACAAGTACCCAGGTCAGGAGTAGCGCAAACAGTGTTTCGATTTGTCCTCCTAGCTGGTAGGCAACGACAACAGATAAAAACCCCGTCAGTGCTTCAATAAAGGGGTAACGCAATGAAATACTGGTTTGACAGTTTGCACATTTACCGCGTAAAAAAAGATAGCTAAAGACAGGAATGTTTTGATAGCCCTTAATTTCTGCATGACATTCAGGGCAATGAGAACCTGGAAGTGCCAGGTTAAATGTTTCAGTAGCCTGGTCAGTAATAGGAAGCTCAAGAAATTCCTGGCATTCTTTTTTCCAGCCCCGTTGCATCATTACGGGTAGGCGGTATATAACGACATTGAGGAAGCTTCCAACCATGAGTCCTATGATGCCTGTCAGCAGGCAGAGTAAAACCGGGGAATTTAAAATAATAGAATAAGAAGACATATAGGTCTAGGATAAAATGGAAAGAAGAAATGAACAATAACTGATAAGAGCTGGCGTGAAATTAAGCAATAAAAAGGCCGTCTTATTTTGATAGCCTTTTTAGTATATTGTTATTAAAGTATTTTTTTGTTATTTACATAAAAATGAAACGATACATAAATTTTGGGGGGGGGTTACCCCACTGCCGCACCAAGTTTGAAGATAGGTAAATACATGGCAACAACTAAGCCACCCACTAAAGTACCTAAGATAACCATAATAAAAGGTTCCATTAAGCTACTTAAATTATCCACTAGATTATCAACTTCTTCTTCGTAAAAATCGGCGACTTTATCTAACATTTTATCAATAGACCCCGATTCCTCACCAATAGCAAGCATTTGCACCACCATATGAGGGAACAACTCTGTTTGTAGCATGGAGTATTGCATGCTTTGTCCTGTAGAAACATCGTCACGCATCTGCATAACGGCATTATAGTAGACAATATTTCCTGTAGCTCCGGCAACCGATTCTAAAGCATCTACCAATGGAACCCCGGCAGCAGACATTGTGGCTAAAGTTCGGGCAAAGCGAGCGATGGCAGATTTATGTAGAATCAGGCCGACAATAGGTATTTTTAACATCAGTCGGTCGAGAAAATAATTGAATTTCTTTGAACGTTTTTTGAAAAAACCAAAGGTATAGACGACTGCCATCACACTCCCGATGACATAATACCAGTTGGCAACCATCCAATCTGACATTCCCATGACCCATAAGGTAAATCCAGGGAGTTCAGCACCAAAACTGTCAAATAAATCTTTGAAAACGGGGACGACAAAAATAAGTAAAATAGCGGTTACGATAAAAGCAATAACGATAACGGCGATCGGGTAAGTGAGCGCTTTCTTGACTTTTGCTTTGATTGATTCGGATTTTTCTTTATAAGTCGCAATTTTATCCAGTAAGCTTTCCAGCACCCCTGACTGCTCGCCTGCTTCAACAAGATTACAAAAAAGTTCGTCAAAATAAAGAGGGCGTTTATTGAGTGCCTGAGCCAGTGTATCACCGCTTTCTATATCGGCTTTAATGCTGAGTAATAATTCAGCCATACTAGGGTTTTCATGGCCTTTACCAATAATATCAAAAGATTGCACCAGAGGTACGCCTGACTCCAGCATGGTCGCAAGCTGTCTGGCAAAGATAGCAATATCTTTGGTGCTAATGGTTGCTTTAGCTTTAGAAAATAATGATTTTGGTTTTTTCCTCAGGGAAATAACGCGTATGCCTTGCCGCCGTAACTCTGCACGTCCTGCTGCTATACTCAGTGCAGCTAGTTCACCATTAACCACTTTGCCTTGCTTGTCTTTCCCTTTCCAGGTAAAGTCTATTTGTTCAGTGCTGTCAGCCATAATTACTCTCTTGTTACTCGATCAATTTCTTCAATAGATGTAATGCCTTGTATGACTTTCAGTAAGCCAGAGCGTCTCAAGTCATTAATGCCTTCTAAACTCGCTTGTTCTCCAAGTTGCATCGCATTACAACCTTCAAGAATGCGGGCACGCATTGTCTCACTGATAGGCATAACCTGATAAATACCAACCCGGCCTTTATAGCCATCATTACAATTATCACAGCCTACGGGTTTATAGACAGTAAAAGTACCTATTTCTTCTTTTTTAAAACCAGCTTCCAGCAAGGTGTTTTCAGGATATTTGGAGTCCGTTTTACAATGCTCACAGAGTCGCCTCGCTAATCTTTGTGCCATGATAAGCAATACCGAGGAAACGATATTAAACGCGGGAATACCCATTTGTAGTAGGCGGTTCAAGGTTTGTGGGGCATCGTTGGTATGTAGCGTGGATAAAACCAAATGTCCTGTCTGAGCGGCTTTTACCGCAATCTCAGCCGTTTCAAGATCACGAATCTCCCCGACCATGATAATATCCGGATCTTGCCGCAAGAAGGCTCTTAGGGCTGCGGCAAAAGTAAGCCCCGCTTTTACATTCATATTAACCTGGTTGATTCCTTCTACAGTAATCTCAACCGGGTCTTCAGCAGTAGAAATATTGCGCTCAACCGTGTTGAGTATATTTAATCCTGTATATAGCGAAACGGTTTTACCACT
>WTCN01000328.1 GCA_013138555.1 Methyloprofundus sp.
TATTAATGGCATTCAATAGCTCTTCAAGGTTATCAAATAGTTTATATTCGACCTGGATATTTAAGGAGTCCGCTAATGCCTTACTTAAGTCATGTTCAAAGCCGGTGGGAGTATCATCAGCTCCAAGGTAATAGGTAGTAGGGGAGTTAAGCGTTAAAACAACGAGCTTTCCTTGCTGACGAATATCTTTGATTACTGGATCACTTTCACTGCAACTGATAAGCAGGGCAGCAGAAAATATAAAAAGTAGCAAAGTTTTAATGAGTTTAATGATCATTTTTTTGTTTTTAGTAAGGCCAGGAGAATATCAATAGTCTGCTCACTTATTTAACAGGAGCATTCTAAGGGCCTGGGTTCTAGCTTATCTATCCCGTTTGAATATAGGCGAATTGACACCGCACTCTACAGGTATAGCCATGTCTTACATTAAACTACTTGCCAATATCATCATTATTAGCCACTTTAATAGCACCGGCAATAAGGAAGATTGTTTATAATGTTTAGCAAATGCGCTTAATATAACCCTAAGTATAGTATATAGACTTTCAGAAAAATAATTTCACGGATACCATCCCTTAAAGGGATGGCTACCAATTTAACACGGGACTGGAGATATTTTACCGCGTAGCTTGGGCTAGCTTGTTAAGCATCAGCGCAACAAGCTAACCCAATATTTTCGGGTATATAGGCCGGTTAATTGAATTGTTGGGTTGCCAAAAAGACAGCAGCCCAACCTACAATATTTGTCCCGCCTTAAGTGCGTAGCCCATTTTTGCAGTACTTCTTTAGCTTCTCAAAAAACACATAGACACATCAAAATGAAAAAGCAGCTTCCAATCGGCCCTATTATGATCGATATTGCTGGCACTATGCTCAGTCAATACGATAAAGAAAAAATTGCTCACCCTAATACAGGCGCTATTATCTTATTTGCCCGTAACTATGAAACACCTGAGCAAGTCGCAGAATTAAGTCAGCAAATCAAAGCGGCAAGAAAAGGCTCAATACTGATAGCGGTTGATCAGGAAGGAGGGCGTGTACAGCGATTCCAGAAGGGTTTGACACGTTTACCTCCTGCTGCAGCCTATGCGAAGCAGCCAGAACTCACGGAAGATGCAGGCTGGCTAATGGCCGCTGAGTTACTGGGTTTAGGTATTGATTTCAGCTTTGCGCCTGTGTTGGATATTGATTGCGGTGTTAGCGAAATTATCGGTAACCGCTCATTTTCTCAAGATACAGAGCAAACCTGCCAATTAACGAGTCATTATAGAAAGGGTATGCGTCGTGCAGGCATGGCAGCAATAGGCAAGCATTTTCCCGGGCACGGTGCAGTCGCTTTGGATTCTCATTTGGCACTCCCTGTCGATGATCGTGATTTTGATAGTATTTATAGTAAGGATATTCTGCCTTTTAAACAGCTGATTAATGAGGGGCTTGAAGGTATCATGCCTGCGCATGTTGTCTACCCAGCGGTTGATGAATTACCCGCTGGCTTCTCGGCTATCTGGATAAACGAGATATTACGCAAACAGCTTGGCTTTAAGGGGGCTGTGTTTAGTGATGATTTAAGCATGGCAGGTGCGGCGACTGTCGGCGATTTTTCAGAACGTGCGAGGCTCGCACGTCAGGCAGGTTGCGATATGCTTTTAGTGTGCAATAACGCCACGGCGGCAGAACAGGTTTTAGATACAACACCGATTGCAAGCAATACTGTTAGAGAGCAACGCCTGTTAGCCATGCTAGGCAATACAAGTATTACTCAACAAGCACTTAAAAACAGCTTAAAATGGCAAGCTATTAGTCAACAAATTGCAGAGTTATCCGAATCTTATGCTTAAAGAAATACAACAGGTACAAAAAAATGCCCAGCTACTGCATACCGAGGCAGAAGTTGAAGCGGCGATAGACTCCATGGCAGACAAGATTAATGTGACACTGGGAGCGCTTAACCCTATTGTACTCTGTGTGATGAATGGTGGTATTGTCACTGCAGGCAAGCTGATCACTAAGCTTAATTTTCCCCTGACACTTGATGCCATTAATGTCAGTCGTTATGGCGATCAAATCAGTGGTAGCGAAATCAACTGGCTACAAAAACCTGCCAGTTCTCTAAAAGATAGAAATATACTGGTTGTCGATGATATTCTTGATCAGGGTCTGACTTTGCAGGCTATCTATCAGTATTGTAGGGAGCAGGGGGCAAGTCATGTGTATAGTGCGGTTTTAGTTGATAAGCAGTTGACTCAAAGCAAACCTGTGCAGGCTGACTTTATTGGCCTATCTGTTGCTGATCATTATTTATATGGCTATGGCATGGATTACAAAGGTTATTTAAGAAATGCCCCTGGGATATATGCCTGTGTTTAATGTCTGTTAAATGCGATTGATGCGCTTCGTGCCTTAGCACCAGTCATGAATTCCTTCAACTGCTCTAAGGTAATTTCAAGCTCTTCTACAGTATAGGGCAAAGCATCAAGCTTCCCCCAGACTGGAGCAGGCCAGGCTTTATCGGTTTTATATCTGACTACATGATGAATATGTAACTGTGGCACCCTATTACCTAATGCTGCGATATTCATTTTATCGGCATGATATAACGTTGCCAGCTTTTCTGAGATATAACTGGACTCACGTATCAGTTGTTGCTGATCAGCAGAGGAAAGCTGATGTATTTCGCTGATATTGTTGCGCTCCGGAACCAGTATAAGCCAGGGGAACTGGCTATCATTCATCAATAAGACGCGGCATAGTTCGAGACTGCCGATTTCGATACAGTCTTTTTTTAGTGCAGGGTGTAATGTAAAGGACATAAAAACAGGACTTGAATTATAGGGATAAAACAGTGTACCGTTAGGGGTAAATAATAACAATAATAAAATTCCTATGACCGATATGACGGCAACACACGTTGAAACTGATACGCCGCTAGCAGTTTCCTTCAAACTTTTACTCGCCTTATATACTATTATTCCCTTGTGCCTGATCTTGCAGTTGATGGATAGTTTTGTATTGCAAGGCGCGTTATTACAATATTTACCGAGTAGCCCTAGCCACTTTCTGTTATTTCAGGTGATATTTGGTACGCCGCATATTCTTGCCAGTACTGTGCTCTTGGCAAGCAACAAAGATTATTTTGCTTTTTATCAGAAAAAAATTCTTATCATGACATTGGCTATCATGATCTTTTTTGCTATTGCCAGTCAGCTACTTTCCTATTATGTCCTTTATATTATGGTTGCCTCATGGACTGTTTACCATGTTTTGAAGCAGCAGCACGGGGTAGGGCGAGGTATTTATAAATTACCTAACTGGGCGTTTTATTTATTATTATGGTCAAGTATTGGTGCAGGGATCAGTGTGTATATGGGTATTTTTCTTAAAGATACCCTGACAATACAACAGGCTGAATGGGTTAAACAGGCTGCGGGTGGCTTTGTTGCCTGCCTGTTATTTACCACCGTCTGGTGTCAGCAATATATGACGACTCGGTTTGGATCTTTATTTATGTGGGCAAATTCCAGTTTGATTTTTGCCAGCTTTTATTTATATATTCAAGAGTATTATTTTCTGTCGATTTTAATTCCACGTCTGGTGCATGATGCCACTGCCTATGTTTTTTATGTGGCACATGATGTTAATAAGCATGCAGGGCATCCACAAAATTTTCTCTATCGCTGGGCTGCAAAAATCAGGCTGAATGTTTTTATTGTGCTTCCCTTAGTCTCGTTTGCTTTGACCTATTTGCTACAAGTGTATGGCGATCAATGGTTTGAAGCGATAACCCGGTTTTTCTTCGGTATGGAAATCAGACAGGCTATTACGGTAGGGCTGATTGGGTATTTTTCTTTGATGCATTATTATACGGAAGCATTTACCTGGAAATATGGATCACCTTACCGGAAATATATACGTTTTAAGCCTTAAACGCAGTGTGCCAGTATTTAAATATTGACTTGTGGGAACGCAGAAAAACGCGGCACATTGTCATTCCCGCAGTCTTTTTAGCGGGAATCTATTGCTTATGCATGCTAGAACTTGCCTTAACCCGAACTCAGGTTAAATAAATAGATCTCATCTATGATCAAAAATTTGCAGTTAGCCCAGTGGGGAATCTTTCCGCTGTGGCTGTTTCTTACGCTGAGTATCTTCTTGCGTACTCCGACACCTATTGATGAAACACGCTACCTTTCCGTTGCGTGGGAAATGTGGTTACGTCAGGACTTTCTGGTTCCCCATCTTAATGGTGAAACCTATAGCCATAAACCCCCGCTATTATTCTGGCTTATTCAATTAAGCTGGGGTGTGTTTGGTGCAAATGAATGGTCGGCGCGCTTGTTAGGTCCTATCTGTGCATTACTGAATTTATGTCTGGTGCGTTCTCTAGCCAAGCAGTTATGGCCTGAGCAACAAAAGGTTGCCCTGCTGGCTCCCTGGGTACTCATTGCCACACTGTTGTGGACGCTTTTTGCGACGGCAACCATGTTTGATATATTGCTTGGTAGCTGTGTTTTACTGGGTATGCAAGGCTTAGTGAATGCTGCGCAAGGAAAGTCTCTAAAAGGCTGGGCGACTCTTGCCCTGGCGATTGGGCTGGGAGTATTGGCTAAAGGCCCAGTGGTTCTCGTGCATTTGCTACCGGTTGCCTTGCTAATGCCTTTATGGCTAGAAAAGCAACAGCCAGTGAATTATTATCGTTGGTACGGCTTTATGATGCTTGCGATATTGGCTGGTGCAATGATTGCCCTGGCCTGGGCAATACCCGCTGCAATGCAGGGCGGTGAAGCGTATGCAAAAGCAATTTTATGGAGTCAAACGGCGGATCGTACAGTCACAACACGTATTCATGCGCGTCCTTTCTGGTGGTATCTGCCTTTTTTACCTTTGTTTATCTTTCCCTGGCTGGCATGGCCCCGTATGTGGAAGTCTCTACTCTGTATGCCGTGGAAAACTGACTGGGGCATTCGCTTCTGTAGTCTCTGGTTTATAAGTTGCCTGCTGATTTTTTCTCTTATTCAGAGTAAACAGGTTCACTATCTTTTGCCGCTATTGCCTGCTTCTAGCCTAATCATTGCACGTCTGTTAGCAAACGCTGAAAAACCAGCGACGTTGATTTCAGAACTGGTATTACCGATTTGTATCTGTTTTATGGGTTTGTTCTTATTACTTATGCCTTCAATACCCCTTTTTGCAAATATGTTCTGGGTGCAAGCGATGGACTATAGCTGGGGAGGGAGTGTTTTATTCATTGCTCTGGCTTTATTAGGGGTAACGCTTTATTTGCGTCAGTTATCTATACTTGCGGTGAGTATGTCGGTTGTTTTTGCCGCTGTTACTGGATATTTTTATTTTTTTAAATTTACTGGGTCTGCCTATGATTTAAAGCCCGCTGCTGAAAAAGTAAAATACTTGCAGGAGCAGGGGATTGCTGTTGCTTATCTAGGGCCTTATCACGGACAATTCCATTTTCTTGGACGTTTAACGCAGCCTATTGAAGTCGTCCCTTATCGGCATAACTATGATTGGGCGGGAGAGCATCCTGATGGCTACCTGATTTCTCTTGAGAAGCAGCAGGGGGCTCATGTTAGTTATATGCAAAGGCAACGTGAGCGCTGGTTAATCGCTAGAACAGGGAGGCAAACGATGCAGTTGTTGAAGTGATTGACCTTAATTTAATAAATCACCTAAGGGTAAGCCTCTTACCGTCGACTTCTTGCTCTTGGCATAGGGCGTGGCCTGGGTCGTGATATAGGTCTTGATGGTCGCTGGACAGGTCGGCCAATATTTCCTGGTGGTCTTGCGATAGGGTGTTCAGGTCTTGGACGATGAGGGCGATTAGGTCGATTAGGTCGGTTGTATGGTGGGCGATAATAGCCACCCCCATAACCATAATGTGGGTAGTGGTAGCCACCGTAAACAGAATAACTTGCCGATCCTCTTACTCCAGAACTGGAACATCCGACTAGTAATACTGTAGTCAATAATAGAAAAGCCAGTGTTAATAATTTATTGACAATATTCATCATAAATCTCCAGCATTTATAGACGTAGACCAACGTTGAACCAGCAATAAGGCTCCTGTGCTATCAGAAATTAGAGCAACATCGCTATTATTAAAAAACTCACCGGGACGTAGCCAAACGATACCTCCCAAGGTAGTAACCCTGCTTACTATCTCCTCAGGATCAGCAACTCTGACGACAGGAACCCAGCGTACCTTAAAACCGTCTTCAAGCACTGGTCTGATACCAGCCCGCCATTTTTCTCCATTTTCTAGAATAATGTAGTCATTGATTTTAACGGGTGTGTCATATTCACCTAAAAACAGATAAAAATCCTGCGTTGCTTGTGGCGCGTTTGTCCATATTTCATTCCACAGCCAGCTACCGATTTCTGGTTCAGTATCTATCGGATCACCATCATTAGCCCTTATTAACAATATCTGTGCTCCCTGAGGGTCACTGACTAACACACCTCGGCCACGATTTTTCATATCGACAGGGCCTTGGAGTATTGTTCCACCTTGGGTTTTGATATAGTGAGCTGCCTTATCTACGTCAGATACCGATATAGCTGCCAGCCACAATGCTTCCTGATTCTCCCTGTCTTCTGGCTCAATTTCTACCATTCCACCAATCTGTTGGCCTTTATTAAAGATCAGCGTATAACGCCCATATTGCTTAAAAGACCAACCAAACAAATCAGCATAAAATACTTTTGCAGCAGCCACATCAGGCGTTATTAAATCATGCCAGACAAACTTTCCTGGTTGATAGACATGTGTTGGTATCGCTGTTATTGGCGTTAATTTTAGAGTCTCTGAGCTGCCTGTCAATTGCTTAATACTCGTACATGCCGTCAAGAGAGTTGAGCACAATAGGAGTACTAAAATTGTCTGCCATTGATAAAATAATGAATGTTTAAAGATCATTGCTTGTTTATTAATCATTTATATATCACCTGTTTTCCAGAATTATCTAATTTTTGTATTTTGACATGAAATGATTAGAAAAAAGTAAAATATCGTTTTATATTGCTTTTGTTAAGACTCATTCAGTTTACTTTTAAGGCGTTTAAATTAAAGTGGAAACTAACGGGTTCATTTGGGAACGGTGTAATATTTACCCGTTTTTTCATATCAACATTTGTGGTATAAAAGACAATAATATTAAGCTGCCTCTGTTTGTCACTAATAAATTTTTGTGTATAAGGTATGGCTACGCACTTAAGACGGGACAACTTCTCTTGCAAAAAAAGTAGGGTGGGCAGTTTTTTTTGCCCACCATCAGGGTGTATATTACGGTGGGCAGAAAAGATTGCCCACCCTACGGGTGATAAGCTGTCCCGTGTTAAATTTGTAGCCTAAGATATGAGTTCCTGATAAAGTCCAGGAATTTGAAATAAATGTTTTTTTAAAAAATGGGGAGCCATTATGAATAAATCAAGTAATTTAAAAGCCCTAATGGGGTTGGGAATATTGTTAGTTTCTACTAATATATTTGCCGTGAGTGACGCAGCAAAAATTGGTGGTAATCTAGGTGCTATGGACTATTGTAGAGATAAAATCGCCTCTAGCGATGATAGAGGTAAATACAATCTCTTAAAGGTGAAAGCATTAGGTGAATATGATGATTTAAATAGCGAAAATAAAGTAAAAGCTTTAGTGTTTAAAAGTGCTGCAGAAAAAGGAGATTATCTGGGAGACCCATTAACAAAAAGACGCTGTGATAGTTTACGTAAGATGTTATTTCTTAGGTATGGTGACTAACGGTTTAGCATAATAATCAGCACATTAAAATTAACTATTAACTCTTAAGGGAAATAAAAAATGAAACGCTTTATGCTTGTTTTAAGTTCTATATTCATTGTGTCCTGTAGTTTTGCTGGAAATAATGAAAGTAAGGTACAGTCAAAAAATATGGCTGAGTTCACAGCAAAAGATGAGCAGGCAGAATTTACTCTAGCAAGGATGACATGTTCTGATGTTTTTGATTTATTTGAAGATGCAGATCCAGAAGGTAAAACTGACCTTGAAGATGTGATGGATGCTCAGGATGATGTGCTTGATTTATTAACCTGGGTTAATGGTTATTTAAGTGGTCGTGATGGTATTGATGCGAGTAAATATGCACTGAATAAGGCGGGTATTGAAAAAACATTGTTTAGTATAGTCGATGTATGTAAATCAAATGAGGCAAAACGCTTTTTAGATGTCGTACCTAATATCAAATAAGCATGGGGTATAAAAATGAAAAAAAGTATTTATATTTTTTCCCTGTCACTTCTATTTTCTATGGGCTTGTACCTGGTTCCAGTTGATGATGTCGATGCGGGAGAGCGTCACCGTGATCGTAGAGCAAGACGAGCTTACGTGGCAGGTGCTGTCAGAGGAAGTCATCATAAGGGCCGCAGAGAGCGTAGGCATGATTATCGCAATGAGCGCAGGGAGCGACATGAGCGTCGAGAAACTCGTCGCAGTATTGCAACAGGGGTGATTGCTGTAGGCGTTGGTGCAGCGGTTATTCGTAATTCACGAGAAAGACGGGAAAGGTATTAGGGGCGTTCTAACGCTAAATAAAGTAGGTGTTGAAAAAACATTGTTTAGTATAGTCGATGTATGTAAATCAAATGAAATTAAAGGCCTTTTAGGTGTCGTACCTAAATATCAAATAAGAATGGAGCATAAAAATGAAAAACAATATTTATATCTTTTCCCTGTCACTCCTGTTTTCTATGGGTTTGTACTTAGTTCCAGTGAATAATGCTGGTGCGGAAGAGAGTCACCGTGACAGCGAAGAAAAGCGCATTTATGTAGCAGAGGTAGGGATTATTAGAGGAAATGATCATAAAAATCTTGGAGAGCGTAGGCATGATTATCGTAATGAACGCCGAGAGGTGAAGCATGATTCTCGAAATAAACGCCGGGAGGTGAAGAAGGATTATCGTAATGAAAGGCAAGAGGTGAAGCATGATTCTCGAAATGAACGCAAAGAGATGAAGAAGGATTACCGTAATGAGCGTAGGAAGCGATAGGAGCACTGAATAAAAGTTTCATTACCTAGAGCTAGGTCAACATAAGTCAAGCTCATCGTCATATTTTTGACCTTCCATGAAGAAAGAACACACAACATGAATGCAGTGACATATGCTAGAGTTTTTGGCTGGCTTCCCATTTTCTTACTCTTCATCGTTGTCGCACAACATTTTTTTCTAGTCAGAACTCAGCACCTGTCTCCCTGGTTAGGCGGTGGTTTTGGTATGTTTGCCAGTACCGATGTTGGCTCTTCACGAAAAATTATCGTGACTGCAATTAGCAAAAATGGTGAGGAGAACCCTATCACGTTAGCTGGGCATCTTGAAGAACTATACCAACGAGCGCGAGGCTTACCTAGTGCCAGGCAACTTGACGAACTAGCTCAGGCAACATGGAAAGAGCTAGAAAGGGAAAGTGTTGAAGGTAAAGAGTTCTCTTTAGCTTTACTGCGCATTGAGGTATGGAAAACTCATTATAATGTTAAATCACTACAACCAGAAATGGCACAAATTGTATTAAAAATTTTTGATTTTGAGCATAAAAAAAATTAGTGCATTAAAGATGAAAATAGCACATCTTAAGCAAGATGTATTAAGCTATGATTCGTGGCAATTAGCCGCTAAATTAACATTACTCACTCTACTCTTGTCACCTGTAGGGGACTGGTTTATACGCCCGTTTATATTAAGTTTATGCGTTATTGGTTTGTTGATTTCTGACTTGTGGCGATCCGCTAGTTTATGGGGAGCTTTAGCCCTACTTACTGGTACTCGGGTGTACCTGGATTGGCCACTCGCTGACAATCATGCTTATTTGTTGAGCTACTGGTGTTTGGCTTTTGCACTGAGCGCCTGGTTTCAAAATAAGAGCATATTACAGGATAATGCGCGTTATCTTATTGGCTTAACCTTTGCATTTGCTGCCTGGCAAAAATGGGCAGCTCCTGATTATATCAATGGTGTTTTTTTTCTTACCACGTTTTTACTGGATGAACGTTTCGAGAATTTTGTGGTGTTATTTAGTTCAATAACGTTTGAACAAATAGATATGGCACGAGACTATCTTGAAGGGGATTATCGTTTTGAGCCTGCCGCAGAGCAACTGCCTTTTGCTATTCCTGACTCGTTTTGGTGGCTGGCAATGGTATCAACCGTCTGGAATTTATTTGAGCAGACACTCATTGCCGTTGCTTTTTTAGTGCCCAGACATTTCCTTCTTGGGCGACTGAGAGATGCTGCATTATTAATTTTCTGTTTTAGTATTTATGCGGTAGTGCCAGTGGTTAGTTTTGGCTGGTTACTATTGAGTATGGGAGTCGCTCAATGTGATGGAAAATCATCGACCCTACGTGTGTGGTATTTGTTTGCCTTTCTTGTCTTAATTTTTTATTATGAAATACCTTGGGCAGAACTATTAGTTTAAAATAGCCATTAGGTAAAGATGAGGTGCGAGAGTCGTTTTTGTTGGCCTCTTATTTAAGAAAGAAGCCAATCAATGATACCGACTCTCTTGATGATGCTAATATTGCCCCTTTATTTCTCACATACCCCACCTTTACAACCACAATTTTTGCCGCAGCCTAAGCCTTCTTCTTTGGCCGCGCCAAATTCAGGGTGTTTAGCAGCATAATTTCTAGCGGCTTGTTGAACGTATATCCAGGCAATCATCAGTGCAAAAATAACAGCCATGGCAATGAGAAAATTTAGCATTTGTATGCTCCTTTTTTAAAGCTTAATGGTGGGCAGTGTTTTTATTGCCCAAAAAACTATTTTACGCCGTTGCTCCGCCTAACCCGGCAAAACCCATAAATGTGAGTGATAAAATACCTGCCAGCATCATGCTTAAAGCAGCTGCCTGGGTGATATTAGGTAAATTAGACAGCTCCAGTTTCTCGCGTAATCCTGCCATCAAGACAATCGCTAAGCCAAACCCTGCACCAGCACCCAGGCTGAAGGTGACAGATTGCAAAAAATCATATTCACGAGAGGTTTGAAATAGTGCAACACCAAGAATTGCACAGTTAGTGGTAATTAACGGTAGAAAAATACCTAAGGCCCTAAATAAAGCAGGGCTGAATTTCTTTAATACCATTTCCACTAATTGTACTGATGAAGCAATTAAGGCGATGTAACTAATCAGGCGCAGAAATTCCAGATCAAAAGCGGTTAAAACCTGGTTGATTCCATACGCACAGGTGGAGCTAACAAACATCACAAAGGTTGTTGCCAGGCTCATATTAAAAGCTGTGTCACGTTTAGCGGAGACACCGACAAAGGGACACAGACCTAAAAACATCGCCAGCACAAAGTTGTTAATTAGAAAAGCACTAAGGAATATATAACTGAGGGATTCCGGGTTCATGAGGGAGTTCCTGGTACTGCACAGTGAGATGCTTCATC
>WTCN01000339.1 GCA_013138555.1 Methyloprofundus sp.
ATAAACTTAAGAAATCATAAATTTCAATTTTCATAACCTATTGATAAATAGATGACTTTAGTTGTCAATGCGTAAGTCCTACCTAAGTCATTTATGTGCTTTTTTTTGCCTGCCCTGCCCCTTACCCTCAATCCGACAAATAATACTCCACAGTCGACACCACCCTAACATTTTTAATATGCTGACTATTTTTATCTCGGGCACTAATACTAAACTGCCCCTGCTTAGCACGTCTAATCTTACCCAGCTTGCTCTCTGAATCTGCTGCAAATTTTTGTGCCACTTCACGCGCCTTTCTAGTCGCCTCTTCAATCATTTCTGGCTTCACTTCATTGAGTCGGGTGAAAATATATTCCGTTTGTCCCTGATAATTCCTGCCAGTAAACGCGATACCCGTTTTTCCAAGCTCAGGCAGGGACTTCATAACATTTTGAACGCCCTGTATATTCTTTGAATAAACAGTCACCGTTTGCAATGCTGTATAGCGAAATTCAGCCTTGGCATTACCATATTGCTGGGCAGATTTATCAGTAATATTAGGCGATGAAAGTGATATTTCCTTGCTATCAATTTTATTTTTTTCTAAAAAGTTCTTTATCTTTAAGTTACTCGATTCAATAGAGCTATAAAGCTGAGCAAGGTCGTTACTCGATTCCGTGAATTGAATCGGCCAGATAACAATATCGGCTGGATATTCACGCTCTGACAGCCCCTTTGCGGTGACAGTCCGTTCATACTCTTTTACTTTAACGGCAGCATTTCCCAGTTGATAACCGACGGCTGCAAGCCCTAGAAAGATAAAAATACCGAGGATAAAAGCACTTAATTTGTTATTTTCTTGCATCTGGTTCTCCTGAATTCAATTCATAATACAAATGAATAAACGGCTACACATTTAACACGGGACAGCTTATTACTCGTAGGGTGGGAAATCTTTTCTGCCCACCGTAATGCGCCCCTGATGGTGGGCAAAAAAACCTGCCCACCCTACTTTTTTACAAGAGAATCTGTCCCATCTTAAGTTCATAGCCGAATAAACGATTAATCCCTAAAATTATTAAACTGCAAAGGCATTTCCAGATCTTCAGTACGCAACATTTGCATCGTTTGTTGTAAGTCATCACGCTTTTTACCTGATACGCGGATTTTCTCCCCTTCTATCGCGGCTTGAACCTTAAGCTTTTTATCTTTAATTAGTTTGACAATTTTTTTTGCCAATGGTTTATCAAGCCCCTCTTTCAGCTCTATCGGTTGTTGAGCCGTTTTGGCTGCCTCTTTAATATCCCCGGTTTCCAGGCAGGCAATATCAATCCCGCGTTTGCTTAATTTTGAAAATAGAATGGGTAGCATTTGCTGTAACTGAAAGGTTGATTCGGCTTTCATGAGAATTGATTGACCATTAAGCTCAAATTCTGCATTAGAGCCTTTAAAATCAAAACGCGCCCCTACTTCTTTATTCGCCTGAGCGAGGGCATTCTGGGCTTCGTGCATATCAAATTCTGAGACAATATCAAATGATGGCATAGTAAATCCTGTTTATAAGTTCTGGGTAAATTGTTTTTTTATTTTACTGATTTCTTGTGAGCGTAACTGCTGAATTGCCAAGCCTATTTCTTTACCTTGTAGGTTTTTATTTGCAACTGCAGAGCTATCAATAAGTTTGCCTGCTTTTTGAGCCGCTAAAATATATTCTGCCTGTGGGTAAGGTCGCCCTTCAAGTCCTAGGCGGCCTCTCGCATCAGCTTCGCAGGCGAGTAAAAAATCATCTAGCTGGTTATTCGCTTTAAAGGCACCAAGACTCGTCAATTTTTCACATAATGTTCCGGGCCTTAACTCTAGGGCACGGTGACAGTGAGTATGGTACTGCATAACTTGCAGCGCCAGTTTTTGATAATGGTTGGGTACGCGAAGCCGCTGGCAAAGTTCTTTTAAGGCATTAATACCGAGTGTTTCGTGCTCATAATGGCTAGGCCACTTGTCGACCGGCGTGAGTGCCTTACCTAGATCGTGTACCAAGGCTGCAAAACGTACCGTGGTTTTATCGCTTAATAACACCGCTTGCTCTAAAACCATAAGGGTATGTACGCCAGTATCAATTTCAGGATGATAGCTTGCAGGCTGTGGAACACCAAATAAATTATCAAGTTCTGGAAAAATACGCGCCAATGCTCCACAGTCCCGTAAAGTCTGGAAATAGGCGGCAGGTGTCTGCTCGCTCAAGGCTTTAACTGTTTCTGCCCAGACACGCTCGGCAACCAGATGATCAATTTCACCCTGTGTGACCATTTCCTGCATCAGTTGCTGTGTCTCGGGAGCAATACTAAATCCTAGATGTTGATAACGGGCACAAAACCTGGCGATACGTAATACCCGCACCGGATCCTCACAAAATGCAGGCGAGATATGACGAAAAATTCTATTTTTTAAATCTTCCTGACCGCCATAAGGATCGAAAATTTCACCATTTTCCATGAGTGCCATGGCATTAATGGTTAGATCACGACGCATCAGGTCTTCTTCCATACTGACATCTGGTGTCGCATGCACAGCAAAGCCCTTATAACCGTGTGTTGTTTTTCTTTCGATACGCGCCAGCGCATACTCGTCTTTTGTATCCGGGTGCAAAAACACCGGAAAGTCTTTACCCACTTCAATATAGCCACGTGCAATCATGGCTTCCGGGGTTTCACCAATAACTATCCAGTCCCGTTCTCGAACAGGAAGCTTGAGGAGTGTGTCGCGTACTGCACCGCCAACTAAATAGGCTTTCATCATAAACAGAAGTTTTTAATTAATTATAATGCATGATAAATGATTCGTAGACTATTTGGAATATCTACATTTTATTAACCAGCCGCTGTATAGTATCCGCTATTATTTATATAACGCTTTATAGACAGCAATAATGTTAGAAATACTCCTTATTTGCCTTGCTTTTGGTTGTTTTTCAGGTATTTTAGCAGGACTTTTTGGCCTGGGCGGCGGCCTGGTGCTCGTGCCTTTCTTCCTTATTTTGCTTGAAGCCCATGGAATTGCCAATGATTTACTGATGCTGATGGCCGTGGCCACCTCATTGGCAACCATTGTTATTACCTCAATAGCGGCAACTTTAACGCATTATCGCTTAAATGCAATTCTCTGGCAGTATGTCTTTAATTTAAGCTACGGTATCGTTATTGGAGTCGTAATCGGTGCCTGGGTCGCTGATTCTATCGCATCAGATACCTTACGCTTTGTCTTTGCCTTATATATGCTATATGCTGCCGTGCAAATGGCAATGCAAAGCAAACTTAAAGCAAAGTTTAAACCCCTTGCTGCGCTTAGTTTAAAAATATCGGGGCTAAGCATCGGTTTTGTTTCGTCTGTGCTGGGTATTGGCGGCGGCACCTTGACAGTGCCTTTACTGGCTAAGCGCCAGATGCCTATGCGCAATGCGGTGGCTATTTCCAGTGCTTGTGGCTTGCCAATTGCTGTTATTGGAACGCTAAGCTATGCATATTTAGGCTGGCAAAAAACGGGGCTGCCCGAAGGAAGTGTAGGATACGTATATTTGCCTGCTTTCCTTGGTATTGTCATAAGCAGCATGTTAACTGCCCCACTGGGGGCAAAGCTGGCAAATAAATTACCGACCCGGCAATTAAAGCGCTATTTCTCTTTGCTGTTATTTGCAGTTGCCGGCAAGCTATTGTGGGTCATTTTTGCCTGATGATCCAGTGTTCCGGTTTTTAAAAAATTAACCTTTAGGAGCTTGCTTATATTTTGAGCCGGCAGTGGTATACACTTTATTAAAAAAGGAACAACAATGTCAAAAATACTCGCTTTTTCAGGCAGTAGTAGAAAAGAATCTTTTAATCAAAAATTAGTAAAAATTGCAGCATCGGGGGCTAGTCAGCAAGGTGCGAGTCTGACTATTATCAATTTAGCCGATTTTCCGATGCCAATTTTTAATCAGGATTTAG
>WTCN01000062.1 GCA_013138555.1 Methyloprofundus sp.
CTTCTAGCTCAAAAATTTTTAAAGGCTCTAAGGTTTCAGCATCGAGGATAACCGCATTATGGGGTACAAATGAGCCTGCCATAATGTATTTTCCATCACGCGAAACTCCCATACCCGGCCCATTCCAGCCAGTTTTGATACTACGCACAGCTTGCATGGTATACAAATCGACTTTGTAAATTTCTGCGGTATCGGTTTTTACATAAGCCCAACGCTCGTTAGCGGGGTCGAAATCAATAATATGTGCAGCGGTGACTGTAGGTACTTTGCCGATAATGCTATGCGTTTTACTGTTGATGAATACCGCTTCCGAGCCTTGTCCTCGACCATATTTACCGCGTGCTGCGACACCGATAATATCGTCCATACTGTCTATTTTAAACGTGGGCTTATTAGGGAGTTTAGACTCGTCTTTAACATAGACTTTTAAAGAGGCTTTCATGTCTTTAATTGTCCAGGGTGGATTATCTAGCTTAGGTGTCGATTGCAGATGTTTCACCATATCACGAATTTCGCTATCCGATAGACGGCCGTAGAATGGAGGCATTAATGTTTCAAAGCTACCTGTCATAATCAAGCTACGTAAAGCGGTAGGGCTACGACCTTTTAGAGTTTCGGAGTTTAGGGCGGGTGCTAAATACCCCCCATGATCCGCACCATGACAGCTAGCACAATTATCCTGATACAGTTTGTGCATCTTGTGCGTATCATCAGATTTAGAAAATGCATTAGTTGAACTGAAGAGTAGGGTGATACTCGCGGCTAAAATGGATTTTTTCAGTGTTGTTTTTATTGTCATGAGAATTCCTGTTGCCTATAGGGGGGAGTCGATATGGATTGCAATTAAAATCATGAAAATGAACTTTCAGGTAATACAAGAAGTATTTGTTATAAAAGGGGGCTTCAAGCTATTAATACCTTGAATTTTCTACATTCCTCAAATTTTACCGAGTATTATTTGCCAGTGTTCATTTTAAATAGCATCACGATCAGTATTGCGAAGCTTAGCACACACCCGATTAAATCACTATAGCGCATTAAAGTAATAGCGAATCAATAATTGTTTGACTTGGCTTGGTCTCTTGCTTATAGTATTGACTCGACATTAAAAAAGCAAGCAGTGATGACTGTTGCTCCTTTTATTGTTGTGAGTGTTTTGTATATAGGCTGTGTGTATTTGAGGGACAAAAAGTAGGCAGGTACAAATGTACGCAGCATATCCAGGCAGTCACGATGACTGATTTAAAAAATTAATTTGAGTTTTAACCCATTTGGGTCATGTGTTTTTTATATTGGTGATGTAAGCTGCCGGATAAGGTTTTTTAATGCTGCGCAAAAAATAACTTGATCAATTGTAGGTGTGGATTTATCCGCATAATGCGGCTAAAGCCGCACCTACACACAGCATTGACTTTATTCGTACTCATTCCTAAGAGGCTGAATAACTGCCTATATATTAGCCTAAGGGGACGTGTGTATGGTGAGTCTGAGCATACCATATTTTTTGGTTATGAAAGGTACTCAACACACTCATCAATTCAATTATTTTGTTATGGTTTTCTACTGACTCCTTAGTTTGAGAAGAAGTCTCAGTATGGGATAAATGGCTGATTTGAAAGCGTAATGAACGCTCGATTAAATCGATATCTTTAATTGAGAGTTCAAATTTTTTGTTATAAGTAGGCATGATAATATTCTCATTAACTAGAGTAACTTGTGCCAATTCAAACTACACCAATTTCTGCATTGACACAATGACATATTTAGCGCAATTTCAGACAAATTAGGTTTATTAATGAGTAGTCGGTTCGCGCTTTTATTTACACTGGTCTTATTGCTTATTGGATAGCGTTAACTATTCTTCCTCACTATTTGCAGTGGTTCTGTGAAATATTCATTAAGGATATTGATACTCCGAATAACAGCGTTTGTTAATCAGTATTTAAGTTTTTAAAAATAGCTTATATTAGGTTTTGGCAGAAATTGAGGGAAAATTGACATTGTGTAATAGCAGTGAGTGAAGGATGATATTAATCTATCAAATCAAGCTTAAACTTTTGATAGCTCAGTTTATCTTGTGTAATGGGAGTAACAATGAATACACCATTTTCAATAAGGTCAGTTGGTATAATGGCATTTCCAGATGCAGAGGTCCTTGATATTACGGGCCCTTACGAGGTATTTAAATTTGCCAACTGGATAATACAAAAAGAGGGTATCAGCAAGGCTACTGTCTATCCGGTTACGATACTGGCGGAACAACCGGGGCCGGTGAAAACCCTTTCTGGCCTGCAGATCATCGCTGATCAAAGTTATAATCAAGTTGATGAAGACTACGATACTTTGATGGTTCCGGGAGGCGATCCAGAGGTTGTATTAGCCAATACCGATATTGTCGACGTGATCAAAGTGATGGCCCCCAATGTTCGTCGTCTCGCTTCTATTTGCACGGGGGCTTTTCTGCTTGCGGAAAGTGGTCTGCTTGATGGTTGTAAAGCAACGACCCATTGGAACTGGTGTGCTGAGTTTATCGAAAAATACCCACAGGTGCATGTCGAACCTGATCGAATATTTGTCAAAGATGATAATATTTATACCTCTGGAGGTATCACTTCAGGCATTGATTTAGCCTTAGCAATGGTGGAAGAAGACTGGGGGCAGAAATTAGCCCTGGCTGTCGCGCAATTTCTGGTCGTATTTCTTAAACGGCCGGGCGGACAATCCCAGTTTAGCAACTACCTTACTAGAGAGGCATCAAGCCGGGGCGATCTTCGTGATTTACAGTCATGGATTATGCAGAATCTAGAAGAGGACCTGAAAGTCGATATGCTAGCCGATCGAATGGCAATGAGTTCACGTAATTTTGCCCGGCTATTTATGTCTGAAACGGGCATGACCCCGGCTAAATTCGTTGAGATGGTACGCATTGATGCCGCCCGAAATTTGCTGGAGTTGACGAAATTTCCGATCGATAATATTGCCGATAGCTCCGGCTTCAAAGATCCCGAAAATATGCGTCGCGCTTTCATACGTCAGCTTGGTATTAATCCACGTGATTATCGCAAACGATTCTGCCATTTTTCTGCCAGTAATCAGCCACCACTGTGAAGACGGACTTTAGTTGCGTAAGTTTTTTTAGACTTGGCTTAGGAGTGAGAAGTCAATGTTATTTATTCAGTACATTTCGTGAGTTGATAGTCAGTCACTATCAATCGAAGTAAGGAGAAGTATCATGCGAATTTTATTACTTTCGTCAGCATTTTCCGGATTAACGCAAAGGTTCTATACCGAACTTGATGATGCAGGGTATATCGTTTCTGTTGAGTTGCACCATGGTAATATTCCAGTTCTCCTGGAAGGAGTAGGTTTATTTAAACCGGACTTGATTATCTGTCCTTTTTTAACCCAAAAAGTTCCAGCAGAAATCTATGAAAATTATAAATGCTTAATTGTTCACCCTGGTATAGAAGGTGATAGAGGACCATCTTCACTGGATTGGGCGATTCAAAATGGAGTAAGTGAATGGGGCGTTACCCTATTAGAAGCCCAGGAAAAAATGGATATGGGCGATATCTGGGCCAAGAAAACCTTCCCCATGCGCAACACCACCAAAAGCAGTTTGTTTAATCGTGAAGTGACCCAGGGTGCTGTCGACTGTTTATGGGAAGTACTTACCTATTTTGATGCGCCGGATTTTAAACCCACAGCACTGGATTACAATAACCCTAAGGTTAAAGGTCAGTTACAGCCAGCTATGAAGCAAAAAAATCGTGCGATTAACTGGAAAAAACAAAAAACTGATGAGATTTTAAGACACCTTTATGCCGCCGATGGGAGCCCTGGCGTTTTAGATGAAATCTATGGACAGCCGATGTTTTTATACAATGCGCATAAAGAAGAAAATTTAACAGGAAAAGCCGGAGATATTATCGCAACGGCGAATCATGCCATTTGTCGAGCGACTATTGATGGTGCTATCTGGATCGGCCATTTAAAACCTAAATTAGCCTCGGGTGAAAAAGGGATTAAACTACCTGCGGCTTTTGTTTTGGCAGACTATATATCGTCTGCAAGCAGTAAGACTTCAATATTAGGTGGCTTATTTTCAAAACCCGTTCAAAATATCGACATTGACTATACAAAAGAAGGGAAGCAGCTGTCTTGCCAGGAAGTCTGGTATCACACGAAAAGCAGAGTCGCTTATATACATTCTCCTTTTCACAATGGCGGCATGTGCACTGAACAATGCGCATTGTTACTTTCTGTCTATCAGCACGTCACCACTTTAGATGTCGATGTTATTGTATTAATGGGTGGAGAAGAAAGCTGGTCGAACGGCATTCACCTAAATCATATAGAAGTTGCTGACGACACGGCAGAAGAGTCATGGCTTAATATCAATGCCATTGATGATTTAATTCTGCAAATTATCACCACACTCGATAAAGT
>WTCN01000158.1 GCA_013138555.1 Methyloprofundus sp.
CTTGTCTTTTTCCCGTTGGCTACCGTGATGAATAAAGGTGTTTAAATGTGGGGCAAATTTCTGTATTTCTTTTTGCCAGTTACCAATCACCGAAGTAGGGGCAATCAGTAAAGTTGGCCCAGTTGCACCCTCTTGTTTTTCTAATATTAACGCGGCAATCACCTGCATGGTTTTACCTAAGCCCATATCATCGGCTAGACAACCATTGAGACCTAAGGACTCTAAATAACGTAACCAGGAAACTCCACGCTTTTGATAATCACGTAACTGTGCCTTTAATTGTGGCGGATTATCAATTAAAGCCAGTTCGCTATGATTATTTAAATTAGCCATCATATCAGCCAAACTATCATTGGCATCAATTTCCAGGCTATCGCCCTCTTCGGCTAGTTTTTGCAATAACTCATGAACGGATAAAGTCTCAGGCTGTTCTTGTTGCTGTTGCCAAAAAGCCAGCATTTCCTGCATTTTATCCTGATCTAATTCTACCCATTGGCCCCGAAAATATACTAAGGACATTTTCATTTCAACCAATTGCTGCCATTCTTCGGCTGAAACTTTTTCATCCCCAATGGCAAATTCATAGTGATAGTTGGTGAGATCATCTAAGGATAAATATGATTTTGCAGATTTGCTACTAGTACTCTTATTAGCGCCCGAACGTAAGCGCATTTTGGCACGTTGCCGGCCTTTAGGTGTCAGACGAGCAGGAATGATAATACGGAATCCTGCATCTTCTAAAACCCACGCCCATTCTTGTAAAAACTCAAAAGCTTCTTCTAAGCTTAAGCTAATACTGGCCGGTTCAGCGGTTTCCATACCTAGCCACAGCTTAGGATAAATCCTCGCGGCATGAGCTAAATTAACCAGGATTTGTTGCTCAATTTCTGTGCCAAATTGATGACTAATTAATTCATGGTAATTATCGCCATACACCCAAAACTCGGCTAAGTCAAGTTTAAAGGAAGGGTCTTTATAGGAACCTATGACAAAACCTAAACGCCAGTTATCCACCTGTTTAGCATCCGCTTCATAGAGCTGAAAGCCGAGTTGCAAGGTGCTTTTTTGTTGTATAGGCAAAAGCTTGCGTTGCCATAAATGCCATTGTTGAAATTCCTCGGGAATTTTAGCAACACTTCTTAGCGGCTGGTCAACTTGCTTATCAAAAATGATGGTCTGTAAAAAATCATTTTGCACTTTATTGCGGAAAACCCCTGGTAAACCCTGCACACCCGCATCCAGTATCTGGTTAATCATGACTTCGGCAAAATGTCGTAATAAAGATTCGGGCTGATAGTTTTGCGCACACGCCAGCGGCATTGCTGCGACTGCCTGCTCGATTAAGGCTTCATAGCCAGGAGAAATGATTTTCCAGCAACGGTACAGATTGGTTTTTGTTTTGGCTGCTTCGGCAATAAGTCCGGGAATATACTGGTCTTTGTACAGCACCTGTTTTAGCGATTGACTAAAATAATACCAAAACAAGAAATCACGCCCTACCCGAATATCATCATGCCGAT
Organism: Methyloprofundus sp.; assembly: GCA_013138555.1. Taxonomy (GTDB): domain Bacteria; phylum Pseudomonadota; class Gammaproteobacteria; order Methylococcales; family Methylomonadaceae; genus Methyloprofundus. Next base: position 1,521 of record WTCN01000158.1, read on the forward strand.
AATGACTTAAAAAATAAATATCACCGATGGTTTTTAACGGGGCCAGCAAAGGAAAGCTTGTCACTTCCCATGTCTGTAGTGCCAGTGCCTCCTCAATATCGCTGATGCTTAATTCGGGTGAAGGTAACGGCTTATTATTTAGCGTCGGCAAATAAACACTTTGTAGCTGTGGACTAGGACCATTTGGAGATAAGCTATAAGCAAACGCCGTTTTTAAAAAATCCAGCCCTTCTTTTTCAGCAAATTGTTGCGGATGCTGCTTACTACTTTTTGGGGGGTTAACTTCATCCGTTTCTAGCCAGATAGAAAACTGACCTGTCTGAATAAACTTTTTAGGTGTAGCGGGAGCCCAAATGCCGTGTATTACTTTCATGCAGGTAATTGCTAAAAATTAAAAGCCTCTACTATAGAACAAGTCTCCTTAGTACAGCAACCTGAATAATTAAGTTTTGGCACATCAAAGCATGAATGATCGTCATGGCGCATGAAATATACACCGCCCTTCCATACCCATCAAATATTCAAGCTCATTAACTGGTGGGCATGCTATCGTTTTACTCACCCTTCGATGACTGGAACTAGAAGGAAATGATTACGCCGAAGACATAAGGCTCCCTCCATCCTCGCCTGATACATTTGACCAGAGATGCGGTAAAGCTAAACTCTCTAGCCATTCAGCCCCCTTTTCTTCCTTAAGCATGGCAATGGTTGAGGCACTGCCTGCCACGACGCAAAAATCTCCGACCACGCTGACAGATGACATATAGCGAACTGGCCAGCCCGTTTTAGGGTTAAGTACATGGCTATAACGCACCCCATCGACCAGAATAAAACGCTCGTAATCGCCGCTACTGGCTAATGCGCCATGCGTAAGAGAGAGGGTTTGCAGCACTGCATTCGGTTCTCGCGGATGACGAATACCCACCTTCCAGGGACTGCCATCGGCTCGTGGACCAATGATTTTAATATCGCCACCCAGATTGATAATGCCATGCCGAATCCCCGCTTCTATACAGAGAGATGCCGCTCGATCGACTGCGTATTCTTTAACGATACCCCCGAAATCAATTTCCATACCGGGTATGGAAAAATCCAGCACAGGCGAATTCCAGTCCAGCCTGTGCCAGCCAATTTTCTTGAGTAATTTATTTATCGCGCTTTGGTCCGGTATTTTTCCGCTGTCAAAACGCCAGGCCTGACGTAATTTCCCGGATGTAATATCAAATAGCCCATCGCTTTGCTGGTAGCAAGTCGCCGCGTAATTTAACAGCCCTGCTGTTTCAGCATCGACAGTCATATTTTTTCCTTTAGCGGCGTGACAGTTAATTTGCGATAAAAAACTGTCTTCACGGTAACGTGAATACAATGCTTCGAGACGATTAACATCATTTATAACTTGATTCGCGGCGTTTCTGGCATGGCTTTCATTCTCAGCATAGAGCTGAATTTCACAGGGTGTACCCATTGCCTTGAATTTAAAATTAAAATACTGCATACCCGTTATTTAACCTAACACTTGCAATTAGAAAGCATAACTCCATGAAGCCGTCAAAGCTCCCTGGCGTTCAATTTGATAACCATTGACATTATCGACTATCGGTTGCAGCCACTCAAAAGCAAAGGAATTACCGACTAGATCACCACTGGGAATAGACGCATTCACACCAAAACCAATATCGCCAAAATGACCACCATGATTAGCTGGGAAATCCATCGGCCCTACTCTGCCACTATAGGTATTGAAATCACCTTTGATGGCACCTTGAGTACTGTATACCCCACGGATTGAACCTGAAAGCCAGTCAGTGATTTTATAACTTCCCCAGACACTGGTTTGCAACTCATTACCAAGACGATAACCCGATTCATTTTCATCTTGCATACGCACTTCACCTTTAATTTGTGCGCCCCATGACCAGTCATTGTATTCACCAGTATAAGTCAGGTTAGGTAGAAAATCCCAGGTGCCACTGCCTAATTGCATTGCAAAATGCACAATACTGCCATCTTCACGCGCTATACGCCTGAACTCCAGATCGACATCGCCTGTGGGTGCACTGACACCCAGACCGAGAT
>WTCN01000205.1 GCA_013138555.1 Methyloprofundus sp.
TGGATACAGCTCAACGTAGTGAACCCGTTTTTAAAGAGCGGGCCATTGAGACAGAGACTTATAGTCATAATGTTGATGCAGCAGTCGATGATTTCGAGGCGATAGAAGCGCGTGATCCGTTATTTGAACCCCTAGAGACTACGCTAGATGACTTTGAGGTCACAGAGAGTTTTGCCATTGAGCAGCCAATAATAGCGAAAAGTACCCAGACAGAAGCAACCGCTGATGAGTTAAGTGAGCCTGCTAATGTGCAACCTTGTTTCGATTCCGATGTGCTTGAAGAGCTTGATACACAAGATGATATTGTTAAGCAAGATAAAATTACGATAGCAGATATTGCTGTTGAACTGCCAGTAATAGAGCAGCCTAATGAGATGGACTCAACGCCTGTGTTAACGACTCCAGTTGCTAGCCAGCCTTTTGTGGACTTAGATTCATTTGATAAACAACAGGTTATTGATGTGCAAGATGAGTTAACAGCTATTATTCCTAAGTTGGACATAAATGATGTGGAACGTGAATTAAAATCCTTATTTCAGGGTGAGCAGGATTGCTCAGATGATGAAACTGCCATGTTAGCTGAAAAAAAGCTGCCAATAGAGCAGGGCGATGAGCTTGAAGAAACTGATGACAATGAGAAAAATAAGCCAGAGGATGGGTTAAACTCTAGTTTAAAATCATTGCTTGATGAGACGCAAAGTAAAATTCCTGAGCCAGCGGATAGCGCAATAACGCAGGATGCTGAAAATAGCACATTACAACCTATGTTATTTCAGGCGGAGAAAACTGCCGCCAATATTCTTTCTTCCTTTTCAGAAAAGCTATCAAAGTCTTTTGTTGTGCAACAAAAGCCAGAATATCACTTACCCTCAATTGAACTATTGCAAGCGCATCAACGTTCAGTCAAGGGCTATTCAGATGCCAAGCTGGATGAGATGTCACGCTCAATTGAGCGGGTATTAAAAGATTATAAGGTACTTGCCGAAGTTGCCGGAGCCTATCCCGGGCCTATTATTACACGCTTTGAATTATCACTGGCACCGGGTGTCAAGGTTAGTCGAGTCAGTGGTTTGGCCAAGGATTTAGCACGTGCGATGCTGGTTACCAGTGTGCGTGTTGTAGAAATTATTGAAGGAACATCTTATATAGGGCTGGAAATTCCAAATCAGGAGCGTGAACTGGTTACATTTCGTGAAATTATCGCATCGGAAAAATTTCAGCAGGCTAAGTCCCCGCTCACTTTAGCATTAGGCAAAGACGTTTCCGGGCAGACGGTGGTTTCTGATCTGGCAAAAATGCCACATTTATTGGTTGCAGGAACAACAGGATCGGGTAAATCGGTCGCTATTAATACCATGATTCTCAGTATGCTGTATAAGGCAACGCCTGAACAAGTGAGGATGATTATGGTAGATCCAAAAATGCTGGAACTATCAGTTTATGAGGGGATTCCACATTTATTAACGCCCGTTGTAACAGATATGAAAGAGGCGCAGAATGCCTTGCGCTGGGCAGTGGCAGAGATGGAAAGGCGTTATAAATTGTTGTCACAAGTGGGGGTCAGAAACCTGCAAGGCTTTAATCAAAAAATTGAACAGGCGGCCGCTAGAGGCGAGACTATTCGCGACCCTTTATTTCAGTTAATCGACCCTTTAGAAGAAGGTGAAGAGTTCCCGGTGTTATCAGCTTTACCGAGTATTGTTATTGTTATCGATGAGTTAGCAGATATGATGATGGTCGTAGGTAAAAAGGTCGAGGAATTAATTGCCCGATTAGCGCAAAAAGCACGTGCTGCCGGGATTCACCTGGTTCTGGCAACGCAAAGACCTTCTGTTGATGTTTTAACCGGTTTGATTAAAGCCAATGTACCTACACGTATTTCTTTTCAGGTGTCATCGCGTATTGATTCACGAACTATTCTAGATCAGGGAGGGGCCGAGGCCTTATTAGGGAATGGAGATATGTTATTTTTGCCTTCTGGTACTAGTGTTCCTATTCGCTCTCATGGTGCTTTTGTCGATGATGATGAAGTCCATGCGGTTGTTGATTATTTAAAAACACTGGGCGCGACGAACTATATCCCTGAAATTACTCAGGAAGCACTGGCAGAAAATACGCCAACTCCAGAAAGCGTACAAGATGAAGCGGATGAGTTGTACCCTGATGCTGTTCACTTTGTTTTAGAAACGGGCAAAGCGTCTATTTCAAGTGTGCAACGGCGATTTAAAGTGGGTTATAATCGGGCCGCGCGAATGATCGACCAGATGGAGGAAGAAAATATCGTTAGTGAGCCGGAAGGAAATGGTTCACGGCGGGTGCTTAACAGGGAAGAATAAATGGCCGAAGGAGCAAGCAGCACTTAATACACATTGATAGCTATATCATATATTCTGATTTTTTTATTTGTTACTGATTACTTATGTTAAAAGATTACCTACAACTTTGCTGGCTTAACGGCTATCCTGAAGACCTACCCACTGATCGAAAATTTTTATGGACCAATCTAGGTGTTTATTTATTACTTGGCTTATTTATTCAGGCAAATATCAGTGACCCTGTTGAAGCCTTTATACAAATTCTTATAGAAGTTGTTATTACACTGCTTTTTATGGCGGCGTTATTAGTAAAGGATGGTAGTTCTTATAATTTTGAACGTTTTTTGACGGCTATACTGGTGTGTGAAAACTTTGTCTACATGCTGGGTCTACCGATACTATTCTGGTATATTTTTGCTAAAGGGAGTGAATTTGCCAATTATCCAATTTATATGGGTATGGTTTTAATCGTATGGTCTATAGTGGTCATTGCTTATCTGTTAAAAGGACTTTTTAATTTTGACTGGAAGATGAGTGGTAGTCTGTCAGTGTTTTATTTTATCCTGACCTATTTTGGCTCTTTTGGTTTATTGTTGATGATCTAGATTGCCCCTACTATTTAGGTTTAATAATCTCACCATCACCCTGGCGTATGAGTTTATCAATACATTCTCCCTCGGCATTGACTAATTCGACCTGTAAAGGCATTTTTCCAACAGCATGAGTCGCGCAGGATAAACAGGGATCATACGCGCGAATGGCAACTTCCAGATTATTTAATAGTGGTTCGGTTAATTCCTGGCCTGAAAGATACTCGGCAGCAACCTGGCGTACCGATTCATTCATTCCCATATTATTACTGGTGGTTGAGACAATCAGGTTTGCTTTAGTGACAATATCATTTTCATCTATTTTATAATCATGAAATAAGGTCCCTCTTGGCGCTTCAATCACCCCAATACCCCGGTAACGTTTTTCACCCTGGGCGACTAAATCAGTGCCCATAATATCAGGGTCATTGAGTAAGATTTTAATGCTTTCCGCACAATGTAATACTTCAATTAGTCTGGCCCAGTGAAACGCGAGTGTACTGTGCACCATAGCGCTACCGCTGTGCTGTTTAAATTCAACACGAGCGGCTTCCGCAAGTGGCGTATCAATAGCATCACAGTTATTGATTCTTGCTAAGGGCCCGACACGATACCAGCCATTTTCTTTGCCTAATGAGGTTAAGTAAGGAAATTTCATATAAGTCCATGAGCGGACTTCTTCATGGATAATGTCGTTATAGTGGCAATAATCGAAATGATCAAGGATAGTTTCACCTTGTGCATCTTTAGCGCGTATTCCACCATGATATAGCTCTAAAGCACCATCAGCTTTAGTCAAGCTTAAATAATGCGTGCTGATAGTTGCAAAATCATCATAATAAGGTAAGTTGGAACAGTGAATTTTTTTCACCAAAGCAACAGATCCAGATGCCCACTCAATCATTTGATCAACATCAGCCAGCAAATAGTCACGTTCCTCCTTGCTTAAAGATTTATTCATGCCCCCAGGAATAGCGCCCGTACCATGAATACGTTTACCCGTGACCATACGAATCACTTCCTGGCCAAATTTACGTAATTTTATGCCCTGTAAACCGATTTCAGGAAAATCATTTAAGACAGCAATAATATTACGTTTACTAATATCACTTTCAAAACCAAATAATAAATCAGGGCTGGATAAGTGAAAAAAATGTAAAGCATGTGATTGTAGCACCTGTCCAAAATGCAACAAGCGCCTCAGCTTATCTGCCGAAACGGGCAAATCAGCAGGATCGATACCAACTAACTGGTCGATAGCTTTGGCTGCAGCTAGATGATGACTGACAGGGCAGATACCACATAAGCGTTGCACTAAGACAGGAAGTTCCCAGTAGGGGCGGCCCTGAATAAATTTCTCAAAGCCCCGGAATTCAACGATATGTAAGCGAGCTTGCTGTACTTTATTGTTTTCATCCAGTAACAGCGTGACCTTACCATGACCTTCCACACGCGAGACTGGGTCAACTACCACTCTTTTCAGGTTTTCCGGCGCTTTTGCAGTTTCTAAATTTTCATACATAGTTGCTGTCCGCTAAGATTTTTATCAATCATTAGATTGTATACGAAGGTGGTTTACAAACAAGGTAAATTGATTTTATTGTTGATATGTATTTGTGCAAAGATATAGGCTTTAGCCTACATAGCTTGTGATTCATGCAAGCTAAAGCCTGCATCTCTATTTTTATTATCAATTATTTAGAGGGCATAGTACCAGGCACTATTTATTTGAGCTGAATTGATGATAATAAGTGTTTAACAATCGCTTTAAGACTATCTGAATCAGGCTGTGTCTTGTTAAAGAGGCGTAATCCGAAAATACCCGCTAGCAAAAATTTCGCTAGTGTCTCTGGGTCTTGTTGCTCGCTTATGTGGCCTAGTGTTTGTGCTTCGCTTAGTAGCTGCTTTAATTCCTGTTCAACCTCGCTAAACATATCCTGTAAACGCGTATTGATTTCTATATCATTCACTGGAATTTCAGATAGGGTATTGATAAGTAAACAGCCTTTCCGGTCTTGATCACTATAAGATTCTTGCACGAGTTGATTGAAAAAATCTGTGAGGCGTTCGATAGGTGGCTTATTACTATGCAATACCTTGAACAGTTGGTGTTTTATCGTCTCAAAGTACATATCAAGTGCGGCTAAAAACAGTCCACGTTTATCGCCAAAAGCGGCATAAAGGCTTCCGGGTTGTAGCCCTGTTGCCGCCACCAGATTTTTGATGGAAGTGTTGTTATAGCCTTGCAGCCAGAACAAGTTGATGGCTTGTTGTAATACGTATGTACGATTAAAGGTAGCGGGTCTGGCCATAAGTTTAATAATATGAAAACGGAATTATTTCTTCACATTGTCCCATTGCAGCTACTTTTTTTCCATAAAAACGCACTTAAATCTTCATGGTTTCTTTGTAGCTTTCTTAGCAGGTATGGTCCTTTAAAGCAGAATTATTATTGAACAATCACTCAAGAAAGGCTATGATTTGCTTTAATATTGAACGTGTATTCAAGAACTATTTAACTTTTTTACTTAGGAGACCATCATGCCACAGTGTTATCAGTCCATCATCGTTCATGCACCGTTTGAAAAAGTATGGGATACCATTAAAGATTTTCATGATATGTCGTGGGCCAGTCCAGTGATAGAGCAGTGCGATGCTGTCGGAGACTTTAGTGGAACTGAGATCGGTGCAAAACGAGTACTCAATGCTGCTTTCCATGAAACATTACTTGAATGCAATGAAGTAGAACACAGAATACGTTATTCCATTGATGACGGACCATCTCCGGTTTCAGCCAATGAAGTGAAAAATTATATCGGATTAATTCAGCTTAAATCGGTTACTTTGACAGGTGATACCTTTGTTGAGTGGAGCTCGAACTGGGAATCAAATTCTGAACAAGCGCGCGATTTTTGCCATCAAATTTATGTTGCCTTGTTAAGGGCCTTAGCTGAGCAGGCATAAAGCAATAAGGCTGAAATAGCATCAAATTTAAATTTTTTGTAAGTATGGTTCTGTTTATACGACCTATAGCTAAAGTGAAACATTTGTTGCCTGGTAAACGTAACTGTTTAAACGCTACTTATTGCAGCGGAGTGTTATAGCCTTTGACTCGGTTGGTAAACAACTACCTGGTGTCAGAGCTTTCTGGTTTGCATGGTATGCATTTCGGCCACCAACTTAACACGGGACAAGAGATATTTTACCGCGTAGGTTGGGCTAGCTTGTAAGCGTCAGCGTAACAAGCTAACCCAACATTTTCGGATATATAGGTCGATTAATAAATATTGGGTTGCCAAAAAGACGGCAGCCCAAGCTACAATATTTGTCCCATCTTAAGTGCGTAGCCTGCATTTCATCCTGAAACTAAAATTTACACTGCGCCATAATATTAATTAAACTATGTTATATAACTATATTTAATTGCGTTATTTGCCGTACTCCTGAGTTATATGGCATCATATAAGGTTATATAGCGTTATATTTTTCTAAAAATAAGTTATATAGCTTGTTTGTAGGGTGTTGGTTCCTGTTTTTTATTAAATACGAGCCTCCTATATTATAATATAACTAAATAATAATCTAGTTGATAATCATTATCAGTTGATTTATAAGGGTTAAGAGCAAAGTAGTTATAAAGTTACCAATAGATGTAGTTGGCATGGAATATGCTCTGTATAAATAGTGAAAACTCACTTTGAAAGCTCACATAAAAAATATAGAGGACTATAAAATGGAAAAAAATATAACTAAAAATTTAGCACTTTCCGTCATCACGGGAAGTATTCTTGTTGCCAGTCAAATGGCCAGTGCACATACAAGGTTACAGACACCTTCAATTGATGAAAATGCTGCGAGACACGGTAGCAATTACAATAACCAGGTAATTTCACATGGTTGTACTAACCCGGATACTGGAGCCAATGATCTTAATACCGTTGGAACCGTAGTCGTATTCCCTGATGGTGTTGACTCTAGTATTACCGTGGATGGTGAGGCGAGTGATAAAACACTGATTGATTTTGTCGCTAACTGGGGAAGCCCGGTACAAAAGATTCAAAGTAAAGATGTCTTTGATATGGAAGACGAAATTAAAGATCCTCTGGGAAATGTTCTTGGTTACTGGGCAGCTTCTAGTGATGGTACTGGTTTACAAGGTGGTCTGACAGGGGTAGTGCCTGTAAGAACCAGTGGAGTCATTATCGAGCCAACTTCCTGTGCGAAGACGGTGAAGTTTATTGTTGCCATTGCTGATATTTGCGCATTGACCAGTGTCAGTGACTTTGATAATTCGACTGTCATGCTATGGACGCCAGCTGTTGGTTCAATATTTGATGGTATTGAAGGTGATAGTAGAGGCTATAATTCACCGGCATCACTGACAGTGAACCGTACCAGTGACTTACCTGAAGCTTGTGGTGAAGGTGTCGATATAGTAGTTACGCCATCAGCAGCGCAATTGAATCGTGACATGACGGTTGAAATAAATGGTGTTCAAGCCTGGCCTTTACCTGGCGCTGAACATTCCCATGATACTTCTTCTGCTAATGTTACTTCTAGCTCAGATAGTTCTTCTACCCATAACCATTAATAGGTAAATTTGTTTACTGGGTGATTTATTTAGCACTCTTGCTGTTGCAGAGTGTTAAAGCTCAAAATAGAGCGGACTTTAGTGCGCTCTACACCCAGTTACAAATGGCACTATGACTGACATACAAAGAGGTTATTACCATGAATTTAATCCCAACCCCCAAAATATTACTCAAAACAGCACTGTTATTAGCCAGTGGTGCGTTTAGCACTATTAGTTTTGCGCATAGTGCAGGGGCCACGACAGACGCTGATGGTTCTAATGCGAACGCAACAATACTTGCTGCCATTACCTGTGAGGATGATGGTCACGGCGAACCGGATGGGTTGTTTGCTCAGATAAAAGACCTGTCGGAGCCTGTGGATGGCTTATTAATCAGTATTCAACTGTACAAAGGTATTCAAGCGATAACTGATACTGATACCGTTTCTGGTGATGCTGATTATAGTGAAGGTATTCAACTTAACGCTGGCCCCGGTGTTTATCAGATATTAGTGAATAAAACGGATGTCGGGCCGAGGACATTTGATGTTATCTGGCACTGTATGACTGAGGATCATGACCATACGGGAACGGGTATTATCTTGCGTCAATTTCAATAATTCATTATGAACTGGCAACGCAAACTATTATTAGGTGTCGGTGGGCTGCTATCCATGATGCCACTTCAGGCGGCAGAAATCGGACAGCAGCTTAGCACCTGTCCGTTAACTAAACTAAGTAACAGCAAGCAGCCCATTGAGATGAGTAAGTTTGCTGGCAAGGTTCTGTACCTGGACTTCTGGGCCTCCTGGTGCCCACCTTGCGCAAAATCCTTTCCTTTTTTGAATGAATTACACCGACAATACCATGATAAGGGCTTACAGCTTATAGGTATCAATCTGGATGAAAAACCAGCGGATGCAGATGATTTTTTAAGCCAGTATCCGGCAGAATTTACACTGGCTAGCGACCTGAGCAAGCAATGTGCAGAAGATTTGGGAGTCGCTGCGATGCCTTCTTCCTATTTGATTGATAGGAAGGGAGTTATACGGCATATTCACCTGGGCTTTCGCGCCAGTGAAACACAAGAGCTACGCGAGAAGGTGAAGCAACTACTTGCAGAGCCAGTACTTTGAGGCGCATCCTGGTATGAAAGCTAAAACAACAATGCTGATACTTTTTAGCTGTGCGCTACTACTCAGTTGCACAGCGGTTAAACCCTGGGAGCGAGGCCATTTGGCCAAGCCTCAGATGGCATTAGATCCACACCCACTACAGAGTACAGCCCGTTCGCATCATTACGGCAGTCGTGAAGCGGGGGCGGCGAGTAACGCATCATCGGGGGGTGGTGGCTGTGGGTGCTATTAATACTAAATCCTCTTCGCCACACAGCAGCAGTGCGCTTAGCAGCGATAAAAATAGCCTGGTACAGCCCGCCGTACAAGACTCCGCTAGTGGCGCATTACAGGCCTTGACCTCAGCTGCGTTAATGCTTCCAGGTCTACTGTTATCGCCCGCGCAAGTTGCTGCAGAAGATAGCGTGAGTATGCAGTACAGTTTTTACAAGGAAGGTGAACGCGAACTTTATAATGTGCCCAATACTAGAGCCCCTATTAGTGCGGACACGTTTCATCTCGGCTCGCAAATAAGTCTGACTGACAGGATAAAATTTGCTTTTGATTTCACCCAGGATACCTGGTCTGGCGCAACGCCAGTGACAACCTCGCCTTTAGTCGCTGGCGGCAATAACCCTGTATTTGCTAATACTGATGACGGGGTCACTGTTGTAGGAGCTTCACCTATTATTAATAGCCGTATGCTGATGGATCACCAGTTGACTTCATTAGAGCGAGACCCTATTACAGGTCAAATTTTAGGTACGCAAACCCAGCTGGTGCACGTGCTCTCCTCGGCCTCTCCGGAAACACGGCGGCAGGCTGATTTTAATCTGGCCTACGAATGGGATACTGCGTCTATTAATGTCGGTGCTGGCTTATCGATAGAGAATGATTATGAGTCATATTACGGAAGCGTAGGGGGGGAGTGGAATATCAATCAAGGCCTGACCACGCTTAAATCTGGTTTAAGTTACAATAATAGCACAACGCAAGCCATTATTGATCACGATGCTTCGCCTTATATTACAAAAACCGCTTATGCTGATCAGATCGAATTTCGTGGTGGCTCAGAAATTTTACATGGTAATAAACAGGATTGGTCCACCAATTTTGGTATTACCCAGGTTTTGAATAAAACTTCACTGGTCGATATTAATTTAGGTTATATTCATGGCTCAGGATTTATGGAAAACCCCTATAAGACCACGGCTATTGTTTTTATTGACCCAGAAGCTATTCCATCCGATCCGGATATTCCCATTACCGGGGATGTTCGAGCGTTTCTAGAACAACGACCAGATAAGCGTAACCAGGTTTCTCTAGCGACTAAATTTGTACAATATGTTGACCCCCTTAATGCCGCATTACATCTGGGCTACCAGTATTCACATGATGACTGGGGAGTGAATGCCCATACCTTTGATGCACAATGGGTGCAGCCTTTGGGGCGTGGCTGGACTTTAACTCCTCACTTTCGCTATTATTCACAAAATGCGGCTAATTTTTACCAGCCCTACCTGACTTCCGAGCAGGCTTTTAGTAAAAATGTAGTGGATGATCAGGGGCGGGAAATATGGGTAGATGCTAGTGATCCCGATAATGGCGTGGAATACTATCGTGATGAGAACTTTAATCTGGTCGATTCAGACGGGCAGATAGTCGATGAAAGTATGCTTAATGTAAAGAATAAAACCGAGCCTTTCGACCCCGAACAACTGCCTGAACATTTTTCCAGCGATCACCGCCTGTCGGGTTTTGGCGCGATCAGTGCCGGTATTACTATTTCCAAACAGCTTGCCAAAGGACTTACCCTTCAAGGAGCCTTTGAATATTACAATCATGCGGGTTCCTTAAAGCTTGGCGGTGGTGGAGAAAATAGCTATGCAAACTTTGATTCCTTTTCTGCCAATGCGGCAGTCATAGTCGATATCAATGCACTGAGTGCACAGGGAGGGCATGAGCTGCACGATAACCATGCGGGCCATGTTCAGCATAGTGGACATACTGCGCCTGCAGGTGTGATGTACAGCCATATGTTGCCTAATGCGGGCGATATAATGGTCGGTTACCGTTATATGTATGGCCGTAAAGCAGGGGATGTTTTACACGGTACGGATAGCGTTAGTGATCTGGATGTTGTTAATAATGGTTGTAGTGATGAAATTCAGTGCCGATTTATCCAGCCTTATATGGAAATGAGCATGCATATGGTTAATATTATGTATGCACCGACGGACTGGTTGAACCTGATGCTGATGCCGACATTTGTCGATATGGAAATGAACCTAAGAGAGCTGGAGGGTCGTCCACCTCCCGTCGATGGTGTACATGAGCACAGTGGTATAGGTGGGCATACAACCGGTGGCGTGGGGCATACCGTTATCAGTTCATTGTTTAAATTAGTTGATCAACCGGGGCATCACTTGCATCTCGGTCTGGGTGTCAGTGCACCCACAGGCGATGTCGATCTGGAGTTCAGGCGTATAGCGCGTGAAGATGGCAGTATTGTGCATTTTGCAATGCAATTAGGCAGTGGCACCTGGGATTTTCTACC
>WTCN01000092.1 GCA_013138555.1 Methyloprofundus sp.
GCCTATTTTACAATGTAGGATGGGCAAAGGAGCTTTATCCCGTGCCCATCATAGCGATGTGATGGGCACGCTACGCTTTGCCCATCCTACTATTGAACTGTGTTGGTTCTTAACTTAATGGCAGTGAGCCTACGGGGATGAAGACTCCCTCTCCAAAGTTGCTCAAGTTATTTCAAGCATGTTCCTAAGCTGCCAAACCAACTGCAGAGGCTTGCATAGCAATAAATCCCGGTAAAGCTTCAGTGCGTTGCAGCCAGGCTCTAATATTTGGGTAATCTTCTAAAGATACATTACCCTCAGGTGCATGGGCAATATATGAATAGTTGGATATATCAGCAATTGTCGGATGCTCGGCGGCTAACCAGTCGCGCCCTTGCAGGTATTCATTCAGTGTGCCAAGGATCTTGTGCGCGGTTTCAATGGCTTTGGCATGGTCCAGTTTAGCACCGAATAAATTAATTAACCGGGCTGTTGCAGGGCCTTGGTTTACTGGCCCTGAAGCAACGGACAAGAAGCGTTGCACTTCAGCAGCTTTGGCTGGTTCTAGCGGAAGCCAGGTATGCTCATGGTCATATTGACTGGCCAGATAAACTAAAATTGCATTTGAATCGGCAATAGTATGTGCTCCATCTTCCAGCACAGGAACTTGAGCAAAGATATTTTTTTTCAAAAATTCTTTTTTTCTTTGTTCTCCAGTCATCAGGTCAACATCAATGATTTCAGCCTCTAATCCTAATAGTGATAAAAATAATTCAGCTCTATGAGCATGGCCTGATAAGGGGTGACGATATAGTTTTAATTGTGACATGTTATATTCCTTAAAGTTAAATAGGGGTAGATTGAGTTAAATCAAATTCATTGTTTGCTATTATCCCGGATAGCTCGGTAAATCCTCCAATAGGTTTTTCATTAATAAAAATTTGTGGCACAGTCCGTTGTCCGCTTTGAATCAAGAGTTGTTGCGCCTGCTCTCCGCCTTGTAGTAAATCGACCTCTTGATAATCAATGCCCTGTTGTTGTAATAGGTTTTTTGCTGCATGGCAATAGCTACATGTGGGGCTGGTAAGAACCGTTACTGTATGCATATTTATCTCCTGTTTATCTGAGTTCGCGATCTGATGCGGCGATAGGTTTATCATTAATGCTGGCAATACGGCGCTGCATTAAGCCGTTCTCTGCAAATTCCCATAGCTCATTACCATAAGAACGATGCCACTGGCCTGAATCATCATGCCATTCATAGTGAAAGGTTACAGCAATGCGATTGTCGGCAAAGCACCAGAGTTGCTTTCTTAATTTATAATCTAGTTCTTTTTCCCATTTGCGAGTTAGGAATTCGATGATTTTTTCCCGTCCGGAAAATATTTCTGCACGGTTACGCCATTGGCAGTCAACGGTGTAAGCTGCTGCGACCTTTACAGGGTCTTTGCTATTCCAGCCGTTCTCGGCCAGTTGTACTTTGTCTTCTGCCGTTTGTTGTGTAAACGGTGGAAGAGGAGGTCTATTTTTCATTTGTATATCCTGTTGCTTTTCTAAATGAGTGGGTTTTAGAAAGATATATTGCAGATACTGTGCCATAAGTTGAAATGACAAGTTTAAAGATTATAAAACAAAGGTTTATGGTCTTTGTTGACTGAGGATAAGAAGAGGGGGGTTGGAATTTTGTTACGATATATCGTGGTAGTACGATATTTTGTTAATCAGGAGCTGAGTTATTCTTAGCGTAGGAAAGTTGTTTTTATGGGAGGTGGAAATAATTTAGGAATGTGCACGAAATAACTTAGCTAATCTGGAATCGGAGTCTTTAGCTCCGTTGCCTTGTGATATTGGGATCTTTTCGAGCAGGCATTTGGCTTCTATGCAGTATTGCCTGTATCCAGATCTATAGATTGTATGGCGTTTTTATGGCATAGAAATGGGTGTAGAATAGCCACTAGAGAGCCGCACTTAGGGCGGTGAGAAGTCTATCTAATTTGTATTTGCAAAAGAGTTCCTGGCAACAGAAGCTTTTGTTATTTACCTAGAATTGCTGCTTTTAATTGTTGTGTCTGTAAAAATAGGATTGAGTAAAAACAAAATAGTGTTGCGTCAAAACAAATGCCATGATATAAAATGTCTGTGCTTTTGATTAGTACAATACAAAAATAAAAACTAAATCCTGAGGAGGATGACATGAAAAAAGTATTATCTCTATTAGCTATTTCTTTAATGTTAATCGGCGGAACTGGTTGCATGGATAACCCTGATGGTAGTAAACAAAAAGTTTCTAGCTCAATCTCTTTGTAAGAAATTTTAAAAAAAAAGCCCAGAATCTTCTGGGCTTTTTTATGTCAGCTAATTGAATCATTTCGTTAGTTATTCTTTATCTAAGTTCCCTTAGAAAAAAAACAGCCCTCTCTGGGTATGTTTTCCAAAAAACCTTTCTATAAACCGTGCAGGCACATTAGCTCAATACCTTGCTGCGTGTCGGTTTTTATTTTCAGTAGCTTCACAGAATCCCCTCTATTTAAGTGTAAATATAAACATTAGGAATGTGCGTGACACACCTGGACTTATTATATATTGCTGTAGAGTGAGAAAATGGGGGTGTGTGGGGGATGGATATTGCAAGAGTTCAGGGAAGTGGCTTTGGAATGCTGGCTGATAGTTCAATAAGCTGTTGGATTAATGTCGTGCGCAGAAGAGAAAAAGAAACTGAAACCCTTTTTTATGCTCTGTGCACAGAGCATAAAAAAAGGTTCCAGACTTTTGTGTTTAGCTTTACGCTGATATTTGCTCTTATCTTTGAAAATAACTGCTTTGTTAAAAGCATGTGCATGTTTAGCGACCAGATTTCTGGTCTCAGGTGCACTGTTTTTCTGTTGTTTTTTGCGTTTTTTCATCAATTAACTCCTTATTATATGATAGATAAAAAATTTCTTTTGTGCAAAATTCCCGTGAACAAATTAAAATACTCGTTTGTTCAATTTTAAGACAAGTCAGTGGAATTTACAAAAGAATTTGATGTTATTGTTATCGGAGGGGGGCATGCAGGGACTGAAGCCGCTTTGGCTGCTGCACGGGCAGGTGCGCAAACCTTATTATTAACGCAAAGTATTGATACTCTGGGGCAAATGAGTTGCAACCCGGCGATAGGGGGTATTGGTAAGGGACATCTGGTAAAAGAGGTAGATGCGCTAGGTGGAGTCATGGCGCGTGCAATTGACCATGCTGGAATCCATTTTCGTATTTTAAATGCCAGTAAAGGCCCTGCGGTGCGTGCAACCCGAGGACAGGCAGACCGAGAGTTGTACAAAAAATTTATTAGAAGTACTCTGGAAAATCAGCAAAACCTGATGCTATTTCAGCAAGTTGTATCCGACTTGCTGGTAGAGGGTGAAACGGTTATCGGTGTTAAAACACAAATGGGTCTGCAATTTAGGGCAAAATCTGTAGTCTTAACTGCGGGTACGTTTTTAGGCGGAAGAATTCATATAGGCTTAGAAAATTATACCGGTGGACGTGCAGGTGATGCGGCATCAATCGCTTTGGCTGAGCGCTTGCGTGAACTGCCTTTTAACGTAAGCCGTTTAAAAACAGGTACGCCACCGCGTATTGATGGGCGCACGATTGATTTTTCACAATTAGAGCAACAGCATGGTGATACACCTGTTCCGGTTTTTTCCTTTATGGGGAATGCTGGCCAGCATCCAGAGCAAATACCTTGCTATATAACGCGAACTAACGAGCAAACCCATGATATTATTCGTGGTGGCTTAGATAGGTCGCCTATGTATGCAGGTGAAATTGAAGGTGTTGGGCCACGCTATTGTCCCTCGATTGAAGATAAGGTGGTGCGCTTTGCGGAGCGTACTTCGCACCAGATTTTTATAGAGCCTGAAGGTTTAAATACTAATGAATATTACCCCAATGGTATTTCAACCAGTTTGCCTTTTGATGTGCAATATCAGTTTGTGCGCTCTATGCTGGGTTTTGAACAAGCGGAAATTGTCCGGCCAGGTTACGCGATTGAATATGATTTTTTTGATCCAAGAGATTTGAAAACGTCGTTAGAGACTAAATATATGCAAGGTCTGTTTTTTGCCGGACAGATCAATGGCACAACAGGCTATGAGGAAGCTGCCGCACAAGGGTTGATTGCGGGGCTAAATGCTGCACGTAAAGCACAGGATAAAGAAGCCTGGTGTCCAGGGCGAGATCAAGCTTATATCGGTGTTATGATTGATGATTTAATTGCTAATGGAACGACGGAACCGTATCGAATGTTTACCAGTCGTGCTGAATATCGCTTATTATTGCGTGAGGATAATGCGGATTTGCGTTTAACTGAAAAAGGTCATGAATTAGGGCTTGTTAATGAACAGCAATGGCGGTTTTTTAATGACAAGCGGGAAAGCATTGCGCAGTTGAAAAATAAATTAAGCGCAACATGGGTCAGGAAAGACAGCCAGGAAGCAAAGCGAGTTGCCGAGGTGTGGGGTAAGCCCTTGACTAAAGAGGCGAGCTTAATGGACTTATTGCGCCGCCCGGAAGTAGATATTGTGCAACTGATGGATTTTACCGATGAAGCGGATGTTGCTGAGCAGGTTGCGCAGCAAGTTGAAATTCAAGCTAAATATGCGGGCTATATTGAGCGTCAGCAGCAAGACATTGATAAGGCTAAGCGTTATGATCATTTAAAAATTCCGCGTGATCTGGATTTTAATCTGGTTAAAGGCCTGTCAAATGAAGTGCGCGAGAAATTTATCAGGCAACGTCCTGAGACACTGGGCTTAGCTTCAAGAATTCCTGGTATAACCCCTGCTGCAATTTCCTTGCTGCTTATTTATATGAAAAAGAAAAATGGATAAAAGTCGGCATATTTTACAGGCTGGACTGGAGCAATTAGAGCTTCAGGCTACGCAATCTCAGCTTGATTTATTACTGGCCTTTGTCAGTCTGATTGAAAAATGGAATAAGGCTTATAATCTTACTGCTATTCGTAACCGGGAGGAAATGTTACGCTTACATATACTGGATAGCCTGGCTATTTTACCTTTAGTTACCGGGAAAAAAATTATTGATGTGGGAACTGGGGCTGGCTTACCGGGGATTCCACTGGCTATATTGTTGCCCGATGTGCAATTTACCCTGGTGGACAGTAACTCTAAAAAGACGCGCTTTGTGCAGCAGGCTACTTTAGAATTACAGCTAAAAAATGTCACTGTGGTGCATGGTCGAATTGAAAACCTGGGGCATGAGGGGGAGTATGATGCGGTGTTAAGCAGGGCATTTGCTAGTTTAGAGGATATAATGAATATGACGGAGTATCTATTGCAGCCAGAGGGAGTTTTGATTGCTATGAAAGGGCAGCAGCCAGAGATTGAGCTTAAAAAAATTGACCGGGCATATTCAATAACTCCCATTGTAGTGCCGGGGGTCGATGCTGAAAGGTGTGTGGTACGGATAAATAAAACATGACAAAAATAATAGCAGTCACCAATCAAAAAGGTGGCGTTGGTAAAACGACAACAAGTGTTAACTTAGCTGCGACATTATCAGCTGCTCAGCGTAAGGTATTGTTAATTGATTTAGACCCGCAAGGTAATGCTGCTATGGGATGTGGTGTTAATAAATCAGTGGTACTGTATTCAAGTTGCGATTTATTGATTGAAGATATTCCCGTGACTGAAATGATTGTGAGTGTGTCGTCGATAGGGTTTGACGTGATTGCCGGTAATGCAGATTTAACGCTTGCTGAAGTGCAGTTAATGAAAATGACTCAGCGCGAGCGGCGACTGGCTAATGCCCTGCAGCAGGTCAAGGATAATTATGATTATATTTTAATTGACTGCCCACCCTCATTGAATATGCTAACCTTAAATGCAATGGTTGCGGCTGATAGTGTGCTGGTGCCTATGCAATGTGAATATTATGCGCTGGAAGGTCTGTCGGCCTTAATGGATACCTTGCGTAATATTCAGGAAACGGCAAATCAGAATTTATATCTGGAAGGTATTTTACGCACTATGTTTGATACACGCAGTCGCTTGACTAAAGATGTGTCAGAGCAGTTAGTTGAATATTTTGGGGAAAGAGTATTTCGCACCTGCGTGCCAAGAAATATCCGGCTGGCAGAGGCACCGAGTCATGGTATGCCCATATTGCAGTACGATAAAAATTCGCGCGGTGCAATTGCTTATATTGCGCTGGCTGGCGAGTTAATTAGAAAAGAAAATAAATGATTATGGCAGAGAAGAAAAGAGGGTTAGGGAAGGGCTTAGGTGCATTAATGGGGGATCTGGGGGGGCACGAACAGGCTAAAAAAACGCCTCAGAGCTTGCCAGTAGAATATTTGCAGCGTGGAAAATATCAGCCTAGAAAAGATATAGACCCTGAACGTTTACAGGAGCTTTCTGAGTCAATCAAGGCTCAGGGGATTGTGCAGCCAATTGTGGTCAGGGAGGTTGGCTATAACCGTTATGAAATTATTGCCGGAGAGCGTCGCTGGCGGGCTGCTCAGTTAGCGGGTTTAGCTGAGATTCCAGTGTTGGTTAAGGATATTGATGATCGTGCAGCTTTGGCAATTTCTTTAATTGAAAATATCCAGCGGGAGGATTTAAACCCTCTGGAAGAATCAGAAGCTTTTCTAAGGTTGATAGAGGAATTTGATTTAACGCATCAGCAAATTGCTGAAGCAGTGGGCAAGTCAAGAACAGCAGTAAGCAACTTATTACGACTGAATGATCTGGGCAGTGATGTTAAAGTATTAGTCGTAAAAGGCAAGCTTAGCATGGGGCATGCACGTGCTTTGTTGAGTCTGGGGCCAGAGCAGCAGTTAGCCATGGCAAATAAAGTCGCAGAAGGCGGTTTGTCTGTACGCGTTACTGAAAAGCTAGTACAAGATGCACAGCAGGAAAAGCAGGATAATACAACGCAGGTTTCTGTGCAGGGGCCTGA
>WTCN01000081.1 GCA_013138555.1 Methyloprofundus sp.
GGTGGCGTGTAAGCAATTACAACATAAAAAGAATAATACCTTGCTGGTCTCGGCTACTCCTAATTATTATTATGTGCAAAAATTATTAGGATTAGATGAAATTGTGCGTATCGAGAGCTTTAATCAAAGCCAATATAAAATTGAATTTCAAGCCTTTGATGAAAAATTAGCGGATGACTCTAATCCGCTGTATGCACCGCAAACCAATAATACTTTTGTGATTAGTAATACAGCATTAGCGGCACAAAAAAGTTTTATTAAAAATCAAACCGCAGAAAAGGCGATTTTATTGCATTCCAAGTTTAGGCAAACGGATAGAAAAGAGTTATTTGATAAAATCTTTAATGCCTTTAAGCAAGGCGGCAGCCATGATTTTGATATTTTACGCGCAGGACCGATTGTACAAGCCTCGCTTAATATTAGTTGTGAGCGCATGATTAGCGAATTTAGCAATGCCGAAAACTGGCTACAACGAATGGGGCGGCTAGACCGTTTTGGTGAAAGTGCCACGCCTAATGTTTATATCTCCGCTTTGTCTGAGCATGTCAAAACGGGTAAATGTTTGGGCAATGCTAAATTTTTAAATGGGCTATTTTGTTTACAAAGCACGAAAGCTTGGTTTGAGTTTTTAGAGCGTACCTTGCCAGAAGACAAGATAATAAACATTGCCGATATTTATCAGGTTTACAGAGATTTTTATCAAGATGAAGTCAGTCTTAGAGCGATTGAGCAAGATTTATTAGTCGCTTTAAAACATAGTGTCCGCTTGATTGAAGATAAAGTGATTGACCCTATTTCTTTTCCAAATAAGAAAAAACTCCCAGCGGGTAAAGTCAAAATTAAAAATAATTCCTTACGCGGTAATAGTCGTTTTGTACAGCTGGCAGTGATGAATATTGATAATGGGCAGGAGGAATTTCCGAATCAATATGCCTGTGATAAAGAAAATTTAACCTTGTCTATAGAATTGATGACAGGCTATGGAGAAAGTGAAAACAATTTATTAGCCTTTATGGCAAAAAAGCACCATAACATCAAAGAAGATGCTCGTTATGGCGTGAGTAAAACCACAAAATACAAGGATAACGCGTATTTAAAAAAGGCGAAAGAGCCAGAAACACCGATTTATTTAAGTTATACGCCCGAAGACCTAAAACAAGTCGAAGCAGACGCGCATCCCTGTGCGATTTATTATGCCATAGGCATTCACCAGCCCATTGGTGCGTTGTCTGTAGAGCAGTTGAATAATACACAAGAAAATCGGTAACTTCTCATTATTTACAGGTAAATACAGATAAAAGGTCGTCATTCCCGAAGTTTGTTGATCGGGAATTTATGCTGCATAATGGATTCCTGCTATAAGCATAGGATGACGGTTTTTTCATAGTTCAGTTGCCAGTAGATAATGAGACGTTACGAAAATCGGAGTCCAAAACACGTTTTGGGCGGTTTGGTAGGGGGTATTTCATGCACCCTTTTTAATAAGTACTTGTGCATAATTATTCAAACATTTTAAATGTTTTGTGTAGGATGGGTGCGTCGTGCCTCCTTTGCCCATCCTACAAAATGTTAAATTAATTTTCACTACTTACTTATCAGAGCCGACGAGATTGGCGTACTAGCGATTATAGTTTTCCAAAAGTATTTCTGGATGCTGAAATGCAATTTTAATTAAGGAAATTGCAGCTCCAGATGGTTTTCTACGACCTTGTTCCCATTCTTGTAATGTACGTTTTGAAATATGTAGTGCCTGTGCAAATTGAGCTTGAGTAAGCCCAGTTTTTGAGCGGGCTACAGTGACTTCATTAGGGGGCACTAAAGAAACACGCGCTTTTTCCCCAGCCTTCATTTCTTGGATTGACTTTAATAGCTTTTCTCCTAACTCTTCTCCAGACATTTCATTAAAAGTTGTCGTTTGATTGATATTATTCACTTTCAATAGCCTCACGAATTGATTTTAAAATATGGGCAGGTATGTTTCCTTTTACACGTTTACTATATATGACCAATAACCAAATTTCTCCATTTGATAAGTGGGTGTAGTAGATGATTCTTACTCCACCTCGTTTACCAGTACCTGCTTTTGACCATCGGACCTTTCTACAGCCTCCACTACTAGGAATAACATCACCAATATTCGGATTCGCTGCCACCCATGCGCAAAAAGCTCCGCGCTCTTCTTCACTCCAAATTTTTTTGGCATCTTCCTGAAATGTAGGTGTTTCAATAATTGTGTACATATAAACGCATGATACGTCATTGCCGTATTAGCTGCAAATTGAATTTGGCTAATAATAATTAGTCATGCTTATGACTTCTATTCCATGCTGAAGATCTTAGTTGTTTAGCATACTGGGCAGTCTCTTTAATATCTATAAAGGCTCGTTCGTCAGCATTTTCCAAATCATTGTTTTTTATCAACTGCTCTAAAGAAATAGGTTCCCCCGTTTTTTTATATTCAGCATAAGAAAGCTCAGCACGTTTCAGGGCTTCTTGTTCTTGTTGGTATTCAAAAAATAAGTTTTTTATTAGTTCTGAGCTGCTAAGCCCTGCTATCGTTGCCGCATTTTTTATTTGTTGTTCAAGCTGTGGTTCTAAAGCAATCATCTGTTGAGTCCTCGTTAAAGTAATAAGCTATTTTTTCAATAGTGAGTTGATTGCTTACGCATTCACAGTCTCTTAGCTTACACAGCCTAGTCAATCAACAATTTAGCAAGCACTTTTATTTTCTCAATTTCTTTTGGCCTCATTTTTTCTATAAACATGACCTCACGCTCATTAAAATCGAGTGACTTAAATTGATGCACTAAAATAGCCCCTTTGGTTTTTAAGCTATCTGGTAAAACCACTTCTAATTTTATACCTCTCACAGTGCTTGATATTGGCGCAACAATAGCTAGCCCTGTGTGTTCGTTGAAAATTTTTCTGGAAATGACATAGGCAGGTCTTCGTTTCATGATCTCTTTTCCACTACTTGGATCAAAACTTAACAAAATAATATCGCCTTGTTCGGGAATATAGCTCATTAAATTTCTTTCCCAATCGCCTGACTATTTAGCCATACACACTCTTCCTCAGTAAGTTTTAGTGCTGATTTAGGGCTTCCTTTTAAAACGTCCTCTAATGTTAAATTATCCTTAACCGGTGTTAATATGATTTTGCTATTTTCAATTGATAAGTCTAAAGATGCGCCAGTATTTAACGCTAATGTTCTGAGTATAACTTTAGGAATGCTAATAATACTCGCTCCGCCTGATTGTCTGATGGTCACTTGTGTCATTAATATATCCTTTCAAATGTTATATTAAAATATAACATTTGAGCTTGGAGGGAACAAGTTTTTTCGTGGATAATTATAAAAAAGCATTTAAAACATAATGGTTTTTTGGTTTCTTAGGCGTATACTACGGTTTCATTAAGGTAGGCGTTAGATAGTATTACAACAAGGAAAAACAATGAGTAAAGTAACAGGAATTAAAAGTGTCGATTTTAAAATAACCGCACTAGGTCATGGGGTTGTCAATTGGAATGGCCCGACCACTCTCACAGGTGATGGCGGTAAAACTGTTGATAATCACACCTTACCCAAGTTGCGCGGTTATACCAATTTAACAGGGAAAGTAAAAGATGAAACGGGTTATAAATACAAAAAACAAGCAACCGATATAGACTTTAAAAAAACGCCTTTATATATCAGCTAGAATTGTGTACGTCATCATTTATTCAGAGATCAAGCGTTTGATATTCATTATGCCGCTGAAAAAAGCTTACAAGGTGTGTTAGCGTCTATCACAGGTTTAATGCGTGGCTATGTTGTACCATCCAGCCAATGTAAGCGTACCAGCCCGTTATTAATGGAAGATTTTATCGATGAATTGGGCAATGGCAATTTTGAACAATTTGGTCAAGCAGGCGAACGCGATAGCTCGTCTTTCTATTCAAAGACCACCTTTGGCGATACTAAATACACCTCTTATGGCTCAATCAGTATTGAGCAATTGCAATTTATCTCATTGGATAAGAAATTCGACCGCTGTGCAATGGTGGTTAAAGAGGGGCAGGGCGAACAAGTGGCAGTAGCGGTACAAGCCTATATTCAATCACTGAATCTCGATTTAAACCCCGTTGCTACATTTCACGCCAACTATGTACGCAATGGCACTATTTTTGAAGAAGGCGAAAATGGTATTTTATTGAATAATGAGGCGGTACAAGCTTTAATCGAACACACTTTGCAAATGATCAGCGAGTTATCTATTCGTCAGGCAAAATCCTATATGTATGTAGATGAAATTTTAGTCGATTACAACGACAGCCATAAAATGATGCGTATTAAACAAAGCGAAGGCGATATAGTCGAGCAAGCTAATACAGATTATGCGGTTTATTTTTACGCTAAATAAAGGGGGAGTGGATGAAAATCATCATAGACTATGAATCCTCATGGCGAAATTCCTTTTTGGATGGCGATAATAATCAAGCCCTGCCTAAAAAGGGGCGCAAATTTGTTGGTTCTATGACCAGTTTAAAAAAGCCAGAAAATTTTATTAAGCGAGAAATCACCTTAGATACGGTTATGGGCATTTTAAATAGAGTCATCGGCGATCAGCGCAAGCTTTACCAAGCGAGAGCCGCTGATGATTATTTTTTTAAAGACATTGATTATACCGATACGGATAAAGTGATTTTTAAAGATAAAGCCATTGAAACCCATGAGATGACTTATATTAGAAATATCACAGGCAGTACCGACCAGAATTCTTTTACAGGCGCGATAAAAAGCAATGATGTGATGTTTTCAGCGGATTATTCCGCTGAATTTTGGGGGGTTTTAGGCTTAGATTTTACCGAGCTTTGCCAGTTTATTATTGCAAAAAATAAAGTGAGCGCAACAATCGAGGCAAACCCTATCGCCATTATTGCTAAATTAGATTTCTTAAATAAAGAAAAACCTATCGCAAATGAAGGGCTGGCAAAGCAATCGGTGGAAAGGCTAGCATTACATTTTGAGGGCATTGAATACCTGAATAAAAAAGGTGAGATTATGCCGATTAGTTTGTATTGTTCCGCGCTTTATTTGCAGCTAGATCGCTTGTCTAGTCAGTTCAATATGGATTCGGCAAAAACCAAAGCAGGTGGCATCAGTGGTATCTCCAAAAGAGGTTTTACCACCAAAGATTTTATGAACCGTTTTACCACGGGTGAAAAAAAGAAAATTTGGGGCAATCCTTATATACGTAAAGAGCGTATCAAAGGGGTAGGGGAGGTGATCTCTTTAATGACCAAAGCCAGCGGACAACTTGAAATTAACTTAGATATTAGTCGTGAGTTAGCTAAAGAAATAAAAGTCATGATTGAAAATGCAGGCGTTTCTAGTTTTTATTTAGGTAAAAAAGGTTTGGCTTATATTGCTCAAGACATAGATACAAGGGAGTTAAAACGATGAATCATTATATAGATATACTGATTAAACCTGATGAGGAAATGCGCGAAAACCTCTTACTTAATAAAGTATATGCTAAATTTCATAAAGCCTTATTTATATTACAAGCCAATGATTTAGCAGTTAGTTTTCCTCAGTATAAAATTATCTTAGGAAAAAAACTGAGAATTCATGGCACAGAAAGTAAACTTGCCGAATTGCAAGCCAGCGAATGGTTGGGCGGCTTATCGGGCTATTGTGATGTTAGCGCAATACAAGCCGTTCCTGATGAGGTACTTTATCGCACGATTTCGCGTAAACAGCCCAATATGAGCGTGGCAAAATTAAGGCGATTACAGGGGCGAGATTCTATTAAGCAAGCTGAGATTAAAGGCTATCAAGCCAAAATGTTCGAGCAAGGCTTAGATAATCCATACCTTGAATTAGAAAGTACAAGCAATGGGCATAAGCATCGACGCTATTTAGTTTTTGGAAAATTGAGTAAAGAAAGTAGTGCAGGAAAGTTTGACTTTTTTGGTTTAAGTAAAACGGCAAGTATTCCTTGGTTTTGACCCAAGTTTTTTACGCTCTTTAAAAATACAATTAAAACAATGAGTTGCAACGAGGCTATTTTTCTTTGGTAAAAAAGGGAAAAATAGGCTAAGTTTATGTTGCAACTCTATTTTTTTGCTGTAGACTCTAGTTCACTGCCGCACAGGCAGCTTAGAAAAATAACCTCGGTTGGCAGTGCTTGCTTAAGGAGTTCACTGCCGCACAGGCAGCTTAGAAATGTCATTGTTGAGCCTAATATTTGCGTGATGGGTTCACTG
>WTCN01000159.1 GCA_013138555.1 Methyloprofundus sp.
TAGTCATATGAAGTTGTCAGTTTACAAAGTAAGTGTGAGCATAGGCAACAGGGCTATTCGCCCTGTATCCCGACTTTCAGTCGCCAAACTCTCTAACCCACCCGCTTTTAGCGGGTGGTTGTTTAGTCTCCTTATAGCAACACCTGACACATTTCTTGTTTTCGTGGGTGTTCCTGATGAAGTTCCTAAAAATATAATTTCCATATCCAAATACTATTTTTTGCCTAAATAATTGAGGCAGAATAAGGTTTATCTGTTGCTCTGATTAAAACGTTACTCTGCCTTACTATCATAAATCAAAGATCTTAACTCTGGTGCATTAGAGCTTTTAAAGATTGTTCAGCAACTGTATTATTGTTATATATTGCTAAGTCAAGCGCAGTCTTCCCTTGTTTATTTTTATTGCTTATATTTGCACCAAGAGCTACTAGCTCTTCTATTATTCCCTTATTTTTATTATATTGAGCTGCAATCATGAGTGCGGTTTCATCATTATTTACTTTTTTATTGATGTCAGCTCCTAATGCAACTAATTCACGGAGTATTTCGGGGTACTTACTGTAACCTGCAGCACCTGTTAATGGTGTGCCAGAAAAGAATTCATCAGCTTCATTGATTTCTGCGCCACGACTAACTAATTCTTTAATAACTTCTGTATCTGAAGTGCTCATTGCAGCCCACATTAGAACGGGACCATTTTTATTCCCACTTTTTAAGGCTTCCTCAGGTACTCTATTGACAGACTCTAATGTTGAGTTTTCCCAATATTTCTTAGTACTATAATCACGATAAGGGTTATTTATTTTTATGAAAACGACTAATAAAATAACACTAACAAGAGCAACTATATAGATGGGTTTAATGGATTTCATATTTTACCTTTGATGATTGAACTTAAATTAACTTTTAAGTTAATTCTTTTTTATCTCTTTGTCAATTAACAAGTTTAAAAAGTAATTCTACGCAAATTTTATGCTTTATTAAGAAAAAAAGGGCTGTAATTTTTAATAAATATCTAGCATAAAATCGGTAAAATTTTCACCTATCTTTCCTTACTTGCCAATTAACATACGACCTCAGGACTAAATTTCATTTGGGTTGCACGGTAGCATTATGAAGTATAATAAGCGTATCTAATAAGAAAAATTGATATGTCGAAATTTAATGTTAATCTCCATGAAGTTATTTTCTCACTATCCGATGCGCTGGATTTGGTAGGTGTCGATCAAATCTATCATGGCAAACGTGTTGCTTATATCGCGGCCGAGTGTGGAATAGCACTCAACTGGGATATAAAACTGCTGGATGATTTATTTTTTGCCGCTGTACTGCATGACTGCGGTGTTTCCAATACTGCAATACATACAAGATTAACGAATTTTGAAGGTAAGAATGTAGGTAATCATTGCGATAAGGGGGCGGATTTATTGCAAAAAAGGTCTTTGCTTGCGAGTCTGTCCGAGTATGTTTTGTATCATCATACGCCCTGGACAGAACTACTAAACCTTGATTTGTCGGAGGCTGTAAAATTTGGCGCTAATTGTATTTACATGGCTGATCGAGTTGATATTCTTGTTTTGAATAGCTTGCAAACTGAGCCTAATATTCTGGCTAGTAAGGAGCAGATCAGGCGAAAAATAAAAGCAAAAGCAGGACGCTGGTTTCAATATGAGTTAGTTGATATATTCTTGAAAATATCAGCATCAGAAGCGTTTTGGTTGTCTATGGAACAAGTGCAACATTCAGGCTATGTACACTCCTGGATGCAACATAATTCAACTCGGGAAATCGACTTTCAAGACTTAAAAGATATTATTCTCATTTTCTCTCATATTGTTGATGCAAAAAGTAACTATACTGCTCAATACTCCGAAGGTGTTGCAACATTATCCAGGTATCTAGGGGAGTTATTCCAGCTTTCTG
The DNA here is from genome assembly GCA_013138555.1 of Methyloprofundus sp. Classification (GTDB taxonomy): domain Bacteria; phylum Pseudomonadota; class Gammaproteobacteria; order Methylococcales; family Methylomonadaceae; genus Methyloprofundus. The sequence goes on from WTCN01000159.1 coordinate 1,924, forward strand.
AACACCAATGTGACAAGCTCGAATTAACCGGCCTATTGCATGATTTGGGCATGTTGCGTGTGCCAGATAAAATTTTAGCCAAGCCGGATAAATTAACCCAGGCGGAATATTTTATAGTTCAGCGGCATAGCTTTGATAGTTATGAGATTTTAAAAAACATTACGGGCTTCGAAGATATTGCAAGGTGGGCTGCTCAGCATCATGAACGGGTTGATGGCAGTGGTTACCCCTACCATTATAATGACCAACAGCTTTCAATTGAGGCTAGAATTATTGCTGTCGCTGTTGTTTTTCAGGCCTTGATACAAAAAAGACCCTACCGGGATAAACTTTCTCCACAAGATATGATGTTGGAACTCAAGCAGCAGGCCGAAGCTGGAAAGTTAGATAAAGGCGTTGTACTAATGCTTGAGAAGCATTTTACTGGATGTTTGCAAGCGGCACAGTTGCTGGGTGGCATTATTCAATAATATTGATTTTTAGGGCGTTATCTTTAAGTCAGACAGGGTAAAAATGAAATGCCGCATTAATTTAAAATCAAGATAAAATAAGGTGAAAAATTGGGAATAAAAAGTTATGTATAAAGACTCACCAGGTCTATTTGGTCTATTAAAAACAAACAGAGATTTCAGCAAGAAAGAGTCGTGGGGTAAAAACCAATTTAACTCATCTTTTCCTGCATCATTGTGTTGTTATCTTGCATCAAAAAATATAGATGCAAATTATTTATCCATTCAAAATGGTAATTACTCCCCAGCAGTAATAAAAATAAAAGATGTATTCGGAATCTCAGCAAATAGTAAAGATTTATATTTTGCATTTGAAGCTCAGCATACACCTTTTCAAAAATATATTGTTGGTACACTACCAAGAACTGATATAGTTATTCAAAAAGAAAGCACAGGTGAATGTTTAGCTGGGCTTGAGGTAAAGCTTACTGCCTTACCTGATAATACAACTTGTGACTTGGAAGAGCACCTCTATGGTAGTGAAATAGTTGTTCGTCCTGATACTATCGTTTATTTAGCGTGTAGCCTTGCATTAAATTCAAATAAAAAACTTAGCGAGTACCTTGGTGAAATTGAGATAGAGGATTGGTCTGATGCTGCTCAGGTATTACCGCATATAGATAGTATTATTTCAGCTATTGAAAAAATTTCATTGGCTACTGAAAAATATCAAACACCTTTTCTTTTGCAGCCTGTATGGAAAACAGTAGGAAAATCACCTGAATTAGCAGAACAATGCTTAGATATATTTGTATGGAGTGATGCTGGGTTTTGCAATTTTATCTCTAAAATTGCAAATAAGAATTCTAAAGCGAACAAAATCACTCGACAAACAAGAACAGTTATATGGCTGTATAAAATGTTAAAGGATTTTGAAGAGCATGGAAAATTTGACCATGCAGAAATAATTGATAACCTTTCCTATAATACAAAAAATGATAAGGCATTTGCATCAGCAGGAAATATTACTAATAGATACATGTTAACTGAACGACTTGAAAAGCCAATTATAGCTAAATCAGAAATTAAAAATATCATATTGGGGGGAGGACAAAATATGCTGAGTCCAGAGCGTCGCTTTGATGCCATCATTTTTAATTCACCCGAACTATTTAAGCCATGAAGTGTGTTGACTTATTTTCAGGGTGTGGAGGAATGTCTTTAGGTTTCCAGATGGCTGGAGTGGAAATGCTGGCATCTATTGATAATTGGGAAAAATCCGTTGAGGTCTACAATAAGAACTTTTCACATAAATGTTACTTGCATGACTTAAAGGATGAAGAAGGCGCATTAAAAATTATAAATAAGTTTAAGCCTGAAATGATAATAGGTGGCCCACCCTGTCAAGACTTCTCATCCGCTGGAAAAAGAGATGAATCGCTAGGTCGTGCTGATTTGACTTATCATTTTGCAAATATTATTTGTTCCTATAAACCAGCATGGTTTGTAATGGAAAATGTGGAGCGTATAAGAAAAAGTCATATTCTTGCGGAGGTCATACAACAATATAAAAAGGCGGGTTATGGCTTAACGTCTGTAATATTAGATGCCTCATATTGTAATACTCCTCAATCAAGGAAACGTTTTTTTTTAATCGGTACATTAGGACAAGGAAATAATATATTAACACCTATTTTTCAGAAGAATTTAAACAATGAAAGAATGACTATTAGAGATTATCTTGGAGAGAGTTTAGGTCTTAAATATTATTATCGACACCCAAGAAATTATAGTCGTCGGGGAATTTTCTCTATTGATGAGCCTAGCCCTACAGTTAGAGGTGTTAATAGGCCTGTACCATCAGGGTACAATAAACATTCTGGCGATCCTGTAGATGCGATACTTTCAGATATTCGCCCATTAACAACAATAGAAAGAAGCTATTTGCAAACTTTTCCTAAAAATTTTGAGTTTTCAGGCACAAAAACAAATTTAGAACAAATGATTGGTAACGCAGTTCCAGTCAATCTTGCTAAATTTGTTGCTAGTGGAATCTTAGAATCTATAGCTAGTGGGGAGATCCAAAAACAGGGTCAGCAAGACCTGTTTGGGGGCTTTCAGGGCTTTATAATGCCTAGTAAAGCACTCCAGCGGGCAGTGTAAAGTGCCCGTTTTTACTAAAGAAAAAAAACGTACGACCTTACGTTTCCGCTGAAATTATAACTAATAACTTTTAGAGTTAAGGAACTTTGCCCCTATACTGTTTTAATGATTGAAAGTGCTAATAAGCCACTTATTTAAAATAATTTTGAACGACTATTTATGATAAACATACGATTATTTATTTTTTTACTATTTTTTTTACTCAGTGCATGTGGTCAGCAGGGCCCTTTATTTATGCCTATAGAAAATGATACACAAGAGGCAGGGAGCAAATAATGGATTATTTTAATTATCGTGATAATAGGCTGTTTGCTGAAGATGTTGCTGTTGCGGATATCGTGGCAGAGTATGGATCGCCCTGCTATATTTATTCCAAGGCGACTTTAGAACGTCACTGGCATGCGTTTGATTCTGCCTTTGCAGATCAGCCACATTTAATTTGCTATGCGGTCAAAGCGAATTCCAATATTGCTATTTTAAATACTCTGGCGCGCCTAGGTTCCGGTTTTGATATAGTTTCACTGGGTGAGCTGGAGCGAGTACTCGCGGCAAAGGGTGATGTGAAAAAAGTGGTTTTTTCCGGTGTCGGTAAACGCAAAGATGAAATTAGAGCCGCTTTAAAAGTAGGTATCCGTTGCTTTAATATTGAAGTCAAAGGTGAACTGGATCGAATCAATCAGATTGCCGGTGAGCTGGGAGTGATTGCACCTGTTTCTTTTCGGGTAAATCCTGATGTCGATGCTAAAACTCACCCTTATATATCCACGGGCTTAAAGGAAAATAAGTTTGGCATTGATATTGATGGGGCAATAGCTGAATACCGTCGCGCTGCGACAATGCCGCATATAGAAATCGTTGGAATTGATTGTCATATTGGCTCGCAGTTGACGGAAACACGGCCCTTTTTAGATGCTTTAGATAGGGTATTAAACATTGTTGAGACTTTAAAGTCCGAAGGTATCGTCTTACATCATTTAGATTTAGGCGGTGGTTTAGGTATTTGTTATAACGATGAAACGCCACCGCAGCCTGCTGAGTATGTTGCGGCTATTTTGACACGTCTAGGGCAGAATAATTTAGAAATTTTACTGGAGCCAGGGCGCGCCATAGCTGGAAATGCGGGGGTTTTAGTGACAAAAGTCGAGTATTTAAAGCCCACTGAACATAAAAACTTTGCTATTGTCGATGCGGCAATGAATGATTTGGTGCGCCCTTCGCTATATAGTTCCTGGCAGGCTATTATTCCTGTTCAGCAGGGAAGCA
>WTCN01000217.1 GCA_013138555.1 Methyloprofundus sp.
ATGCTACTGGCAATAAAGGTATCGATATTGCGGGTAGTATAGGCCAAAAAATTAAAGCAGCCAGGTCTGGGGTTGTTGTCTACAGTGGCAGTGGTTTGGTTGGGTATGGCAAGCTATTAATCATCAAGCATAATTATTTGTATTTAAGTGCTTATGCTCATAATCGACGCTTATTAGTTAAAGAAGGACAAAAAGTAAAAAAAGGACAATATGTTGCGGAAATGGGGGTAGGCGTGAATGCCAAACCATCTTTGCATTTCGAAATTAGAAAAAATGGGAAGCCTGTAAACCCACTGAATTATTTGTCAAAAAGGTGATTGTGTTTGATATGACAAATTGTAAGAAAACCTAGCGTTAATTAATGAAAGGAGAAGTTGATGAATACTGTAGAAGGTAATGCGTTTAGCTCTGGAAATCTTGAGTTAGAAGAGGCGGGAGGAAGTGCCGTGCTTGAGGAAGAGCAGGAGGAAGCATCGGTGTTGATAGCCGCTGGAAAAAAAGATCACTCTTTTGATGCGACTAAGGTCTATCTTAATGAGTTAAGCGGATCAACATTATTGAGTGCAGAAGAAGAAAAACTATACGGTAAGAAGGCTTTACAGGGAGATCAAAAGGCACGCCAGGTAATGATTGAAAGTAATTTGCGCCTGGTTGTTAAAATTGCCCGTCGTTACCTTAATCGAGGGATGCCTTTACTGGATTTGATTGAAGAGGGTAATCTGGGGTTGATCAGAGCCGTAGAAAAGTTTGACCCAGATTTAGGTTTCCGTTTTTCTACTTACGCTACCTGGTGGATTCGACAAACCATTGAGCGTGCAATTATGAATCAGACACGCACAATACGTTTGCCTATTCATGTGGTAAAAGAAATGAACGTGTACCTGAAAGCTCAGCGCCATTTGTCTCAAACGCTTGAAGCTGAACCGCGTGCCGAAGATATTGCGACATACCTGGAAAAGCCTGTCAAGATGGTGGAAAAAATGCTCAAATTAAATGAGCGTGTAACATCGGTTGATGCGCCTAGTCCTTTCGATGCAGATAGGTCACTGGTTGATTCTATTTCTGATAATAGTTCCAGTTCTTTGCTTGAGCAACTCCACGATGAGAGTATGAAAAAAAATATTAAGTCGTGGTTAATGAAGTTATCCAAAAAACAGGCTGAAGTTATTTGTCGCCGTTATGGTTTATGTGGTTATGATAACTCCACTTTAGAGGTTGTTGCCAGTGAACTCGGTGTGACTCGTGAGCGGGTGCGCCAGATCCAGATGGATGGCTTAAAGCGACTTAAAGAAATTATAGAGATTGATGGTTATTCACTAGAAGCGATTTTGCAGTAAGCAACGCTGGATGTAACTTCCCCCGCATATCTTTGTTATATTTATCGTCTTGATTTTTTATTATCTACCTATCGTAGGACGGACTTCAGTCCGCGATTGTAAATTGCTTATGGCGGACTAAGGTCCGCTCAAGATCCAATATGAACGGGGCGGTATTGTCCGATGCCCCTAATTTCTGGCTTTATTCTTATTGATAAGTCTGGATAATTTACCTTTCTTTTACAAACTTGTTTTACAGTTTCGTAGCAATCGCTACGGTTCATGCAGTTATAATAGTTATTCCTATCATCACAAATAGTATGTGCACAAATACACCCTATTAAAATTAATGGAAAACTTATTACCCTACCTGCAAGACGTTTTTATTTTTTTATCCACAGTAAACCTAGTCGATCTATCCGCAACAGCCAGCACCAGTTTTTTACTTATTGTCGCCGCAGAAATTGGTGATAAAAGTCAACTGGTTTGTATGACATTGGCAGCACGCCATCGTGCTATGCCCGTGCTTCTAGGTGCAATTGCCTCTTTTGCCTTTTTAAATAGTCTGGCGGTTATCTTTGGCGCTGCTATTGCCAGCTGGTTTCCAGATTATATGGTTTCTGCAGCGGTGGCTTTTTTATTTGCCGTATTTGCTATACATGCACTGCGTATAAACGAGGAAGAGGAGGAGGAAGAGCTGGTTGAGAAAAGTGGACACAGCCTTTTCTTTACAACGTTTCTATTAATTACGCTTGCTGAATTTGGTGATAAAACACAGTTGGCAGTTGTGGCTTTAAGCAGTACAGCACTTCCGCTTGCAGTATGGATTGGAGCAACCAGTGCATTGATATTGACTTCAGCATTGGGTGTTATGGCAGGAAGAACCGTATTACAAAAAATTCCTCTTGCACTTTTACATAAAATAAGTGGATTTATTTTTCTTATTTTAGCGATGCTAGCTGCTTACAATACCTACCTAAGCGTGTAAAGCATAATGTTTTTTAAGCTTACTAAGCTAAGGCGGTACAGCGTATGGCTTGTGCTGCTTTAAGTTAGGGTTACCAACTTAACACGGGACAGGAGATATTTTACCGTGTAGGTTGGGCTAGCTTGTTAAGCGTCAGCGCAACAAGCTAACCCAACATTTTCGGGTATATAGGTCGACTAATGAATTGTTGGGTTGCCAAAAAGACGGCAGCCTAACCTACGATATTTGCCCCGTCTTAAATTCGTATCCTAAGTCAGTGTCCGAATGAGTAGTAGGAGTTACGCGCGAGTGCTAATGACTTGCTTAACACGGCTTATATGAACAAGTTTAGTGAAAAATAAAATCGCTAAACTATAGATTAAAGTAGAGCTTATATAAGCGGGGTAATATTTTGCGACTCGTTGCGTATACTGTATTAGCGATAGCTCAGGAAACTTCCCTGAAAGCAGGTAAAAGCTTCCATTGGAAATCAGGAATGCAATGGACCCCGCTACTAATAAATAAGCAAACTGACGACTCAGGTCATGAGCATTTAATGTCGCATATTTTGCACTCCAACGCCCTGCAAACAACATGGCTGCATAGGTAGGAATCAAGAAAACATACGCAGGAGAAATACAATAATCACTGACTTGCCAGTGTGTAATCGCAATATAATCCAGCAATGCGGCTTCAGTTAATAACAGTACAAAACTCATCAGCCCGCCGGTAAAAATTCCGGCCAGATAAAATACTGCTAATGAAGCATCAGGCAAGCTAATGGCACTGCCAAAATGATCTGAACGCGTTAGCGCCATCAATAATGCGAGTGCAAAAAGTGTTAAATATTTAGTATTTTGTTGTATCCAGTTCATATAAACCTCTTAGATTTTTGGTGTATAACGTAAACTAAAGAAAACAGTGGTTCCAGCTGAGTTATAGCCAGCTGCTGTCTGGTATTGGGTATTAAGAATATTATTCACAGAGCCTTGCAAGGTAACACGTTCATAGAATTGATATTCTGCTCTTAAATCCCAGGTAACAAAGCCATCTATACGCCGCGTATTTTTCAAATCATCGAAACGTCGTCCTTCAACATTAAGAGTGCTGCCTATACTTGCAGCACCAAATTGTCGATCTATATCAAAACGAAACGTCTGCTGAGCACGCCTAGGTAAAACATTGCCAAATGTCGCTGAATCCATGCTTTCTGGGTCTAATGCGCTATAGTTTGCCTGTATATCAAAGCCATAAAGTTGCGCACCAATCATCGCCTCCAGACCCATGATACGCGCTGAGCTTAAATTATTTGGTGCAGATATTGAGCTGTCATAGGAAATCATGTCATTAATATAAGTTAAATAACCATTCAGTGACCAGTTCCAGTTATGATGTTCACCGCTAACGCCTATTTCATAACTTTCTGATTTCTCAGGGTTTAAGTTACTGTTGCCAAAATCAGGGAAGTAAAGTTCGTTAAAGGTGGGCACTTTAAACCCCGTTCCATAGGAAGCCGAAACCATGATTCCATTATCAAAAGCATAGCCCCACGAAGCATTCCAGGTACTATTTTGCCCGAACTGTTGGTTGAAATCGCTGCGATACGCCAGGTTAAACTGGTTATTAGCGAATTGACCTTGATACTGGATAAAAACGGCATGATTATGACGTGATGTTGTTGCAAAATTTGCAGTACTATCAATACTGTCATTTTGAAAATCATAGCCTAAAGAAAGTAAATGATCTTCTGCCAGATTAAAATGATTCAGTGCCGAAAATGAAACGCGCTGAGTATCAAAGGTGCTTTGTTTATCAGCGTTCAAAAAATTAGTCGATTCGTCCCGGCTTTCACCCCCGGTTAAATCAATACGCCAAAAGTCCATTGCCTGTATCGTTGCTTTTCCGCCATAAACAAGTTGCGTAAACTCAGATTCATTGACAAAACTTCCATCAAACTCAGTTTCTCCTCCGCTATACAAGGCATGACCTTCCAGACTTAGCCAATCGGTAAAACGGTAGCCGATACGTAAGCTTCCCGCATAATTCTGATAACCATCTCTATCAGGTTCATTGGTAAAACAGCCGTAACTTAATGCGCCGGCACAGGAATTAAAGCCTTCGTTCTCCTGATAACTTAAATGTGCGTTGTACCAGGCCTGATCAACCGCACCCGATACACCGCCTTCAAGCCTATAGTGACCATAATTTCCACCCCCGGCAGAAAAGACAGGATTAATCGCTGACGTGGATGCCGCTGCATTTCGGGTATGAATATGAATAACCCCACCAATGGCATCGGCACCATATAAGCTGGATTTGGGACCTCGAATGACTTCAATTGAGTCAATTTCACTGATCGGTAAATGCTGCCAGGCAGCACCGCCAGATGTAGCGGATCCTGCACGTACGCCATCAATCAAAACTAAAACATGATCAGACTCGGTGCCGCGTAAAAAGACCGAGGTGTTTTTGCCTAAACCGCCATTATTGACAATATTGACACCTGCAATACCACGTAAAGCTTGTTCAATACTATTAAGTTGTTTGCGTTCAATATCTTGTCGAGTAATGAGTGTACTAGAAACCAGCCGTGAATCCTGCTGGCTACGCGTCGCTGTTACCGTTAAAGGGGAAAGTGTTAAAGTATTCTCTGCATGCACTGCTATAGGAAGAGTGCTGAGTAAAAAAGGACTGGCAATAAAAATTTTCTTCATGATTTCCTCTGCGCCGCCCGCGCAAAAAAGTGTAAAAACACAGCAAAGGAAATAACAACGAAAAAACAGCTTAGAAGGGCTAATTCATTTCGTTAACAGCCCTCCGCTGCAGCAAATAAAATTTTCAGGCAGGTCTCCGGGCTGATAAGTATGGACAACTAAAATCATTACCTTCCCATGCAAAGCACAGTGGTTTTCGATGATTTTAAACTTATTTACCGTTGCGGGGGCAGCGTTGGAATTGGAATAGATCCGTACCAAACTTCCCTTTTAACCCTCAGGATCGAATATCCGTCAGGACCAGAAAATGGACCGGTAATTCTACGTGAAAAATAAATAAAAGCAATGGATAAGGTGTCGCGTTTTTTATAGGGGGAGTTAATCGTGGCATCAATGCGCTATTTTATGAGATTATCACTGTGGGGATCTCTGCGTATGTGCAAGGTTCCTGCCGGAATGACGGTAGTTTATGCTAAAAAAGTGTAAACTACTTTTGGTTCTATATGAAAGAGGATGTTTTTTATGCACACTTACTTAGAGTGTATAGAGCAAGTATTGAATCAGGCCGCCTATCCACTAGAATGAAACTATGAATTATTTATTAAAAAGCATCATCTTTTTGACTCTGACAGCTCTTATAGCCTGTACTGAACAAAGAAGTGAGCCCGCTACTCAAGAGCAGGAACCTGAGCCCCTTGTGTTTACCCATTACACTGATACGACCGAATTGTTTGTTGAATTTTCAGTTTTAATTGTCGGGCAGAGTTCTTCGTTTGCAGCTCACTTTTCCAGAATGAGTGATTTTCTTCCGGTAGAAACAGGGGCTGTGAGTGTTATTTTAAGTGGGGGGGGGCATCCCGTAGAGCGATTTTCAATAGATTCTGCCGCAGTACCCGGTATTTTTATACCCAAGGCAGAGCCGAAATATGCAGGGCAGCGCCAGCTAACGATAGCCTTAAAATCAGCAACACTGAATGTTAAACATGAGCTGGGTGAAGTCACGGTTTACCCTGATCTGAAAACGGCTCTTGCAGTCGTTCATGATGAAGACGATGAAAGTGAAGATATTTCCTTTTTAAAAGAACAGCAATGGAAAGTTAACTTTGCAACTGAAGTCATTGTACAACACGAATTACAAAAATCAGTGCGTGCATTGGGCACGATAAAAGCAGCAGCAAACAATGAATCCTACATTTCCGCTCCTATCAGTGGTCACTTATTAACACCTGCCTCTGCTTTGCCTCAAGTCGGAATGCAGGTGATAAAAGGTCAGGTTTTAGCCACATTGTCTGCACGCTTAAGTGGCGTAAGCGATATAGTCGAGTTGCAGATGGGTGTTCAAACAGCGCGTGCTCATTA
>WTCN01000165.1 GCA_013138555.1 Methyloprofundus sp.
AGAAAAATTTGTTCCGTTTCACCACCATATTGTTCAATATTATCATTAACCCATGCGACAACGGCACTACTATCTAGCATTATTTGTGGAAATAAAACCTCTGGGTAACGACGATAATCTGGAATAACAGCAATATAGCCTATGGATGTTAATGCTTCGCCTACAAAGCGATAATATTCTCGTGTGTAAGTTGTACAAGCTCCCCAGCAGCCTCCATAGAAAAAAATGACGGTGCCTTTTATTGCTTGGTTTGTCGGTTGATATATATCGAGTTGATTCAGCGGGTGTTTAGCATAGCTTTGACCTTTGGTGAGTTGATAGTCACCAAAACTAGCGAGTGTATTAACGAGCGTTAATGCAGAACTTGAGCAAGCACTGATAATGGGGATGAAAATAATAATTAGCCATTTTTTCATTGTTATCTACTATTTAATCGTTTCTGTGCTCATCGTTATACATGAAATTATAAGCGTAGGCTAAGACTTCTACCTTCTATGAAACCAAAAGACTCAGCCTCAATTAAAAACCATTAACAACCTGAATTTTTAAAATTTATGATCTATTTTAGCTTCTTTCATAATCGCGTTTGCTGTGTGTCGTGATTTACAATCACGATTGACTGTGATGGACTTATATCCATCTTTCCCTGCCATCTCGTAACAGTTGCTAACCATGACTTGTAAGAGCGGCGCACTCACTTTCCCATATTTCGCAAGCTCCATACGGGCTACACAACTATCGGGTTTTATTTAGTCTGATTTCTTAGTGCTAAAAATGTATTTTCGCTGGGAGTCAGGTAGGGTGGGCAATCTTTTCTGCCCACCAATTTTAATCACACTCCACATACAACAAAATATTAACTGACTAACCCAAATGAATATTATAATCACAGAATGGGAAACAGTGGGCAAAAAGACCCAGGCTACCACTGTGAGCGTGATTCAGGAACTGGAAGCCGAATGTTTGAATGCTAACGAATACGCCAGGGTTGTCGATAAAATGTATGACGGGGTTTAGTGAATGCTAAAAATTTCAGTTAGGCTAGTCCGTGGGATATTAATAATAAGTCTGTTGCTTTCATTAACAGGCTGTTTTTATTGGTGGAGAACTTACCAGACTTATTTGCAACTGGGGGAGTTTGATGAGCATTTTTTCGTGACTGCAGCAAATGATTTTACGGTGCATTTTAAACACCCTATTCTTTTAGATGATGATTTTGTCAGTTTGGCTAAATTACGTGCCAGCGAAGAAATTAAAAATCCGACAGGGCAGGTATGGGAATATCGGTTTCGCAAATCGGATAAGCAAGGCAATATTCTTTCTCCAGAAGTTCAATTTACGTTGAGTCTAAGGTTTAACCAGCAGAATGAAGCCATGGCCTTGTCATTTTCGCGTATATTTTTACAAATTGCGCCGTCAGAGTTTCTGGAATTGTCGATTCGTTCTGTCGGCAGCGGAATCATTGACAAGAAAAACAGGCAGCTAAAAGTCGATACCGATAAGCTGCGCAAAATTAATGCCCGCTTGCCATTAAAATCAGTGGTGATCGCTAATTTAGGTGAGCCTTTCCAGGTAGAGGATGGAAAGGCTAAAGAGGTGTATCTTTATTATTTTATGCTGGAGGCACATGGCATAAAAAAAGGCTACGAAGATCGCCCCTTAAGTGCTATCAGGTTGACGTTTGATAAAAACACGCAGGAACTGATTAAAATGTCCGGGAGTTTTGCAGGCTTGAAAATTTCTATTAATTACCGAAAACATCAAACATGACCTTGCATTATTTTAGTTGTAAGGGAGACTTTATCAGGAATAATATGCTGCTAATTACTGAACAAATGCACTTCTTAGCCGGTCAAACTGTATTGCTGTAGAGATTTCATTAGCAAACTTTTCAGAGCTTAATTTTGCTAATAACTCAAATGCAGCCTGATAGCTCACCGGCCCACCATTTGAGCTTATCACTTGACTATCAATAACTACATTTTGATCATACTGCACCTTTATTTGCGGATAAGCTTTTAATAATCCATCCTCCCCACCCGCCCAGGTTGTTGCGTTTTTTCCATCAAGAACACCCGCTTCACCCAGCAAAAAAGCCCCCGAACAATTACTTGCCATCCAGGCCGCTGTCTGACTTTGCTTGCTAATATATTGAATAAGATCTTTGTTATTCAGCTGACTATCCATATCATACGCACTGGGAACAATCAGAACATCAAGCTTTAGCTCATCATAAATGGTTTTATCCGCGATAATTTTAAGCCCTTCCTCAGATACCACCGTTTTGTTTTTAGTTGTTGAAATAACCACCACTTCGTATGAAGAAAACCATGCTTTTTTGCTTGCGGCTCCAAATACCTCAATAGGTGCAGTCACATCACTGGTTAAAAAGCCATCGAAGACTAAAATCCCAATTTTTTCTGATGCCGCACTGACTGAATTAGCCGTTAAATATGTTATGCTCAAAATGATTAATAATAAAGTTCGTTTAATTTTGTTCATTTTTGTTTTCCTGTTTAACTTATAGATTCTGTAAGATTCAATAATACGGGAGTCTTTTGCTATAGTATTGTAAAAATCCGACATCCAGAGGGTTTTATATTTATGTCAAACAACAGAGATAATCCTTTAATTCACCTAGGGTTTAAACGTTTTGAGCCGTCAAAAAAATTATCCGGCTTTGTAGAGTGTTACTGGTTTATAAATACTGATATTCACAGTCCTATTGATACAAAAGAATACCTGCATCCAGAAGGCGGCATGGGAATTATTTTAAATTATGCAGAGCCATTACAATTTGACGGTATTGCACAAACCGCCCCCTGCATTCTTGACGGAACCAACACATTGACCAGAGAATTAGGCTTAACGGGTGTTCTTGATGCGGTTGGAATAAGATTTAAACCCGCTGGAGCGCATCTATTATTTTCTCTACCTTTGCATGAGTTAAAAAATGAAACCCTAGCGCTCGCGGATACACCATTGAAAAACTACCCTGACTTATATTCTAGGCTCTCTCATGCTAAAACCTTGCTCTCTAAAGTCTCAACCATTGAGGACTGGCTATGCAAATCTTTACAGCCTGAAGCCAACACGTCTAACATTGTAAATAAGTCGCTACAATTAATCAAAAACCAAAATGGCTTAGTAACGATAGATTCAGTAGCAAAGAAACTTGATTATAATCAAAGAAGAATAGAAAGATTATTTAACTCACAAGTGGGAATGACGGCTAAGGAATACTCACGTAACCTCAGAATCAAAACAGCTAGAAGCTATATTAAATCGAATAAATACAGCTCGTTTGCAGAGATGGCATATGATTTAGGCTATTATGATCAAGCGCACTTTATTAATCAATTTAAAAATGTAATGGGAATTACGCCACGAGAATATTTTAGGAAAAAGGCTGTGTGTAAGTAATAAAACGCAAAGCTCAGCGGATAGATTGCTTTATATAAACCCTCAGGAATTAAGAGACATGCTACCCTTGGTTTTTATTATATTGGGGGTGAAGGTTCATATAAGCATGACTTGGCTTAATAGTAGCGATGCATAAGTGGGAGGGGACTTCGGCACTAGGGACAGATACAAATTAAATAACAAAACTTGAAAAATAGCTCAATATTCATTCATAAGAAGCCGCAGTTTCCTAATACTAGAGACCTAACAACTGCTTATCCAGCTGCACATCCAGCTCATTCCATAACTGGCCTAACTTCCTTTGACACTGACTATTAGCAAATATACAAACCTGACCCACTAAGTAAGCATTTTCTTCCCAACCTTCCCGACCGCCTACTATAAATGCCCGCCTTTCTCGGCTTATGCTCATGAGAATATTGGGTAATTCATATAAGGCATACCTTGATAACTGCTCAGGCTCACCTTCAACCTTAATAAATTCTGACCACAACTCCTTTGCTATTTTAAAGTACCATTGCTCACCTTCTGGATAACAATCCTCTGGCCTTTGTTTAAATATTCTTTGATTCTCAACTTCGTTAAGAACACGGATAATTTTCTTTAACCCACTCTGATACCAAGATTCATTCCATTTCCGAGTTCCAGGGTTATAGTGCACGCCCCAGTCACTCATATCTATGAACTCACTACGAAGCCCTCCTTCCTTAGTCTCTATTTCTGAATTATTAAGCAGCACTTTTATCGCTGCATTATTTTGCATTCCCAAAGTTATACTCAATTCATCATTCGTTAATTGACATCTAAAAATATTAATCCAGACATCGTAACCCTGTTCAGTAAGGTCTGCACCTATGCGCTTAACAATTGGCGTGCTTGTGTTCTGGTAATGAGATAAAAAAATTTTCATGCTATTTCCTCATATATACAACGTAATGCTTCATTCAATTAACTGACACACTTAGGCTCGTTATAAAACGGTAGGAGGGGCTTTAGAGACTGTAAAAGTATTATGTGTAGGTTGGGGTGAAGCATGAACCCCAACAACTGAGGCTAGGTAAGCCATTGATTGTTGGGGTTCGCAAGCTCACCCCCAACCTACTGAATCTATCTTTTTAGATATATTATTGAATACTTTCACAGTCTCTAAAGCCTACTCCCCAAAATTGAATACGGTATCATGAAAGCTACTGCGCATCTTTAGCCGCCAGGGCCAAAGCAACATAGCCCCAGCCGTGAAAAATCAAATCAATGGCGATCAATAATCCAATAAGCCACATACCTGATAAAGGCCAGGCAGTCATAATCATACCACCAAAAATCAGCGATAATAAACCACTGATTAAAGGTAGCCACCAGCCTTTTACCGATTTAAGCTGAATAGCCATAATAATGCGCATGGCACCGACCGCAATAAAAATAGCTGCAATCATCATCGTTATTATTGATGAAGCCACCATTGGTTTACTTATGATAATCACCCCGCCAATGATATAAGCAACAGCAACTAAAATATGTAACACAATACTTTTCCAGCCTTTGCAGTGCAAAGACTGCACCAGTTGAAAGGCTCCACCGAAGAGCATTAGGAAACCAAAAAATAACATGCTCGCCATAGTCAGGGCAAAGCTCATTCCTAAGCCAATTGTACCTAAAAGAATAAATGAAATACCGAGTGCGAGTAACCAGCCCCATTTGTTTTGTAACTCACCCAGCAAATTTCCAATAAATGGATTTTCTTCAATATTTGTTGTCATATTCAACTCCTATTATTTTTTATGCTATTTAAGACCTTATTAAGGCTTACTTATTGTACTGTATTTTCATTTATTGGAAATCATAATATAGAGCGCTGCTTTATGCTAGCGACTAGCAAGCCATGATAACAAGCTTAATGTCTAATGCTGAAGACCATTCCTTCGATATGCAGGCCTCCCGCTAAGGCGGAACGATATTTTAATTTAACCTACTGTTCATAGGTAATGCACGAGTATTAGTGCCAGTAATCTCTAGGTTCTGTAAGGCTACATCTACGTTATTCCCAGTTGCTCCAGCTTAAATAACTAAACAATATGATGAGTCCATTTTAGTAAGCGATCAAACAGTAAAATATAGCAAAATTAAACTAGCCTAATAGGCTAATATTTAAGATAATATGCAGTTGACCTAACATCCGCCTATTGCTATATCAAAATCAATGGAACTGAAAAAATCAAAAACAGCACTTTTTACCTTACCTATTATAAGCACCCTCTTTCTTTCTTCAGCGACTTATGCCGAAGAAGAGACTGATCAAACGACTGTACATGAGGCAGACCCTTCAGCAATCACCTTAGAATCTATGGTCATCTCTTCTGATCAGGTGCCGGAAGCTTTTGAGGAAATCAAACTCATTCAAGAAGATATAGGTGTTGCGACTGACGCTGCCGATATATTAAAAAAAATACCTGGCATTTCGGTAACGCGGCAAGGTGGAACAGCCAGTGATCCCATCCTAAGGGGGTTAGGAGGATCTCGGCTCAATATATCCATTGATGGAGTCCCTTTTGGCGGCGTATGTAATCATCGTATGGATCCTGCAACCGCCTATGTCAGCCCTGCATCACTTGAAGCACTCACTGTGCTTAAAGGGCCACAGTCTGTAAAATATGGTATCGGTATTGCTGGGGCTGTTAACTTAGACCGTAAGGAAGTCCGTTATGACCAAGTAGGTGCAGAAGTTAATGCCAATTATCTATACGGAAGTTACAATTACCAAAGCTTATCCGTTAATAGTTCTGTTGGTTACGAAAATGGCTATTTAGCTTATAGTCATAATAACAACCGTGGCGACAATTATTCTGATGGTGATGGTAATGAAATAAAACAAACATTCTACGACACCTCAAATGATAGGTTAGCAATAGGCTTTACTCCGGATGAAGACACCTTATTAGAGGCTTATGGCTTACGTAGTGATGGAGTGATCGGTAATGCCACAATTCATATGGATGTTACCAAACTAGACAGAAAAAATGCCGGTGTACATTTCAAAAGAGAGAATATAGCCTCATGGTTACATAGTGTTGATATTCTCTATGACTACACAACCGTTGACCATGACATGGATAACTTCACCTATAGAGATGTCGACCCTTTTCATGAATATCTTTTAATGGCGCAATACCTGAATCAGCACATTGCAAAAATTGATTTTGTTTCAGATATCACACCCGATATAGAGTTAATCACGGGGCTTAAATACCTCAATCAAAGCTATGATGCCAATGCAGCAAGTGGCTATAAGGAAACAGGGACGATCCCCCCGTCAACTGGCTCAGATCTACCTAAAAACCATATTTTAGACTTTGATAAAACGAGTGCCTATGCTGAACTAAAATACCAGATGACTGAGGGTCTACGCTGGGTATCGGGATTTGCGATAGACTCATTAGGAACACGCACAGGCACAATGCATGCTGCTGGAGAAACTAGCACCATCGTACTAGTTCCTAGTTCCAATCAATACCGTAGACAGAACCTATTCGGTGGCTTTTTACGCGCTGAATATACAGCTGAAAATATTCCTGTTTCAATGGCTCTAGGGTATGGTCATTCTGAAAGAGCAGTGGACTATTGGGAAATATACAATATGAATGGTTTTTTTCTAAACCCAGAGAAAAATAACCAAGTAGACGCACAAATCTCCTATGAAGGAGATAAATTTACGGCAAGACTATCCGCATATTACAGTCATATAACAGACTTTATTCTAGTTCACCTAGGTGACAGTGCGGCTAATATTAATTCTCAGAGTACGGGGACAGAACTTAATTTAAGATACCGCCTCACTGATGATTTTAGCATAACAGGTGATTTATCCTACATGTATGCTGAAAACCTAACCCAAAATACCCCTCTCCCCCAAACCCCACCGCTAGAAGGAAATATCGGACTGACCTATGATGATCAGGTTTTTTATGGTTCAATTAATACACGTTTAGTAAACAAGCAAGATCGCGTTCAACCACTCTATGGTAGTGTCCTAGCGCTGGACACCACTCCAACGGCAGGTTTCGTAACCGCTTCGTTACAACTAGGCTATACACCCCATCCCCTAGTTAAATTCCGCTTTGGCATTGATAATTTATTCGATAAAAATTATGTCGAACATATAAATCGCAGTGCCTCTGCTAGCGTAGGTGGCCCAGCACTAAGAAAACTCACTGAACCGGGAAGAACCTACTGGGGTAGAATAACAATTGATTTTGACTATCCTGCTAGCTTTAAATAATCACGATGCCACGCTACGCAGTATAAGGCAAAAAAATGGCACTTCTAAATATTTAGAAGTGCCATTTTTTATTAAATCAACCAGGTTACAGCAAGCTGAAAACCACTTATTACATCATGTTATTATTCATGCACGTACCATCTGGCATCATATGCTGCCCTTCAGCACAGCCATTATCTGCACTATGCATATCCTCATGCATCAACTCCAAGAAAGGGTTTACTGAACCAAGATTGACTAAGTCACCAGAATTTTTATCATAAAGATAAACATCCCCATCTTTAATGCCAAGGTAATAATTTGGGTATTCACGAGCATAATAACCTAGTATAGAAAAAGATTCTCCGCTTGCGGGGAACAACTCACTATATTTACTTTCTGCCCAACCATATAAGGCATCAGCATTATCCGCAAATAAGATATCTAACTTAATAATGTTATTATACTCAGTCGGACTCGCTTCATTATCACATTGCGGCATTCCGGCCATGCCTGCTACATGACACATTGATCCCTGTAAATTAACCGTAATATTATTTGCATCGTATCTCACTAGGTCCTTATTATAAGCAGAAGGTGCATATTGATCATCCACATCCACATAAAGAATATCAGATAAATTATCCGCCTCATCCGAAAAGCGAAAACCAACAGGCTGCATATACATATACTGCTCTTCGTTAGTTTGCGCTTCAATTGACGTAAATGTTAACTCAATTGATCGCTTGTTAAAATCAATATCCCATAAATGAAAGTTTTCATCCATCGCATGAAAATCTTCAGCATCTGGGGTAGTCTCATTACTCGCAGTGACATCTAGCTCATTTCTTACAATAAGAACATCTGTGATATTTTTATCTGCATCCACTTCCCACATTTCAAACTTGACATTAACGTCACGTCCTTCAAAAGGCCCCATCGCCATTGCTAATGGAGACAACGTTAACCCCGCCAACAATAATGAAGAAATACTCAATTTTTTAAATGTATTCATATATTTTTCTCTGTTAGTTTAAACTTTAAATTATATTATCATATATTAATTTAATAATACAAATGTAATGATAAGTATCTAGCTTTTTCCTTTTACCAAGCCAAAAAATAACTAAACATTGTTATTTAGCACGATTAGTTATGGTAAATCCCTCATTTTTTACCAGAAAAACAATTTATATTTATTCAGTACCTTCTACTATTTTCACAATAGATATATTTTAGATAGAACCCCGCACCTTTAAATTAAACATTGTTATTTAGCTTGCCCATAATACTCATACACTGATAACGACACCTATTAAACATTCTATCATTCAATAATAATGGCCTTTTAGGGCAATCAGTACACTCATTTAGCCTCTAAATATTAAGCAGCAATTCTTATACCAAAAAAACAATAACGACTTATAGTCGATGGAACTTCACTTTTTGCTTGGTATTAAGTATGACTGGAATTACATAGCACGGCATATCTTTTCACGCCAACATGATGTCTTATTTAGACCTAAACACACTCGGTGATACGCCAGTCCAGCGCTTAAACGCTCTTGAAAAAGAGCTATACTCCCCGAAACCCAGCATAAATGCCACTTCAAGTAATGACAAATGACTATCCTGCATGTATTTTATTGCTAATTCAGAGCGTAATTCATTGAGCAAGCGTTTAAAAGTAACGCCTTCTTTGTTTAATTTACGCTGAAAACTACGCTGTGACATATACAGCGCCTCTGCCACCGATGCATCAGTCACATTACCCGAGGGAAGCTGATTTAAAATCTCCACCTTCACCTGCTCAACAACGTGACTCTTATCCAGTTTAGCGAGAGTCTCAATAATGACCTGATCATTAAGCTGTGCCAGCCGCGGATTCGAACTAATCAGGTGTTGCTCGGCAAGCTTTTTAGATAAGTTAAACCTGTTTTCCAAGGCATCAAAATGAATTGAACATTCAAACAAAGCATAAAATTCGCTTGAATCCTCAGGCTCAGCATGAGTGAGAGAAATTGATAAGGGGTGAAAACTCTCCCCGCAATTTGCCCTACACATGGCTAATAGCATAGCCATAAAGGAGTCGGTACGGGTCGGCTGCTGTTTTGAAATGTCTTTATAGTTCAGGTGTACGGATAACTCTTCTTCTGTTTCATAGATATCCAGTGTTGCGCCTTCTGTCAGAATAGACATATACCGGGAAAATCGATGCAGTGCTGTCTGCATACTGGAACTTACCAGCCATGCATAACCTAATGCCCCCATTTGTGATGGATGCCAATATCTTGCAGCCCTTAAGCCAAAGCAGGGGTCATTAGCCAGAGTAACTGCATCAAGCCAAAGCTGATCAATCTTGGTGTAATTAAATCTGGCATTTGGATCTTGAATAAGTTTGGGGTCAATTTGCAGGTTTCTTAGCAGTGGCTCTGGGTCAATACCATAAGATTCAATGATTTTTAATGTAATACTCACTGCTGGCGCTGAATAGGTTAAGGGCACAAGACCTCCTGTCAATGATTATTAAACGAGCTCCCCGTAAAACTTTGCAATTTGGAACGCAGGCTTTAGCCTGCATGAATCCCGAGTTATGTAGGCTAAAGCCCACGCCCCAATTTATCAGTTATTCAAGGGGAGAAGTACTAGCTTACAGCATTCGCCTTATCAGCAATTTCCTGATTAATTTTCTGAGCCTGCTGAAACTGTTGTTGTGCAGTTTGAATATCGGGAAGCGCCCATTCAATTGGCTCTTTACCCTGACTTTTCAGGTATTCATTAGTACGGGAAAATGGTTTTTGACCAAAAAAACCACGATGTGCAGATAAAGGTGATGGGTGCGGAGCTTGCAAAACCAAATGTTTGCTGGTGTCAATAAAAGCTCCTTTTTTCTGTGCATAGGCTCCCCACAGTATAAAAACAACATGCTCTGTATGTTCATTAATTTGTGCAATCACTTGATCAGTAAACTGTTCCCAACCGCGCCCTTGATGAGAGGCTGCCTGACTTTTCTCGACACTAAGCACGCTGTTTAACAATAATACCCCTTGCATTGCCCAGTTTATCAGACAACCATGTTCAGGCCGTGGAATATTGAGATCATTACCTAGCTCTTTATAAATATTGACTAATGAAGGAGGGGGAGAAATTCCCGGTGGGACTGAAAAACAAAGTCCATGTGCCTGCCCTTCCCCATGATAAGGATCCTGCCCTAATATCACGACTTTAAGCTGTTTAAAGGGGGTCAGGTTTAGAGCGCTGAAATATTCATTTGCTCGTGGGTAAATTGTTTTACCCTGCTGCTTTTCATCTGCTAAAAATTTACGTAGAGCTTGCATATAATCAAGAGAAAACTCATCTTGCAATTGCGCTCTCCAGGATGACTCCATTTTTAGCCTATGATTGGTTACTGAATTCATAATACACTTTAACGAAAATGTTGGCTTAGCTTGCTGCGCTGACGCTTGACAAGCTAAGCCAACCTACGCGGTAAAATACTACCACTTCATATTAATTATATTTCCTGGTGGCCATGAGCCCCAGCGGGCTTGTCTAATTGAACACCCTCATTATCAACTTCAATTTCAACATTACCATCAATATCAGTATCACTTTCTTCTGGCTCATCTTCAGGTGGGTCTAGTTTATCACCCTTGAGTAGCTGCTCAATCTGAAATTTATCAATTGTTTCCCAGTCCATCAAAGCCTGTGCCATATTATGCAATATCTCCATATTATCATTGAGAATATCCTCAGCACGCTGATAATTTCTATCAATGACAATGCGGATTTCATCATCTATCACTTTAGCCATTTGTTCAGACATGGGCTTACTCTGCGACCCCATATAGCCTTCGCTATCCCCATAATCCATAGGCCCTAACTTTTCCGACAAACCCCACTTAGTGACCATATTCCGGGCAAGCTGGGTTGCCCTTTCAATATCATTTGAGGCACCCGTAGTGACTTTATTGTTTCCATAAATGATGGCCTCGGCAATACGCCCACCAAACAGCCCCGAAATCTGGCTTTCCAGTTTATCTTTACTGGCACTATATTGATCACGCTCAGGTAAGAACATAGTAATCCCTAATGCACCACCACGCGGCATGATACTCACTTTATATACTGGATCATGCTCAGGCACATTCTGCCCGACAATGGCATGGCCAGCCTCATGATAGGCTGTCATTAACAAATCCTCTTTACGCATTACCATTGACTGCTTTTCTGCACCCATCAGTAATTTATCACGCGCTCGGTCTAAATCATTCATGGTCACGATACGCTTGTTATTACGTGCCGCCAATAATGCACCTTCATTGACTAGATTAGCTAATTCAGCACCTGAAAAACCTGGTGTTCCACGCGCTAAATCCCTGATACTGACATCCTCTGCCTGAGGTACTTTTTTGATATGCACATTTAAAATCTGCTCACGTCCTTTGATATCAGGCAAACCAACATGCACCTCCCGATCAAAACGCCCCGGCCTTAACAAGGCTTTATCCAGTACATCAGAGCGGTTTGTTGCGGCAATAACAATAATTCCTTCATTACCGCTAAAACCATCCATTTCAACCAGTAACTGGTTTAATGTCTGCTCACGTTCATCATTACCACCACCGCCAGGGCCTGAGCCTCCACGCTGACGACCCACCGCATCAATCTCATCTATAAAAATAATACACGGAGCACGCTTTTTGGCTTGCTCAAACATATCACGTACGCGTGATGCACCGACTCCAACAAACATTTCTACAAAATCAGACCCTGAAATAGAGAAAAAAGGCACTGCTGCCTCACCCGCTATCGCACGTGCCAATAAGGTTTTACCTGTTCCTGGCGGTCCCACCAGTAAAACCCCATGAGGAATCTTGCCACCAACAAACTCATATTTCGAAGGATCTCTCAGGAAATCCACAATTTCCATAATATCTTCTTTTGCTTCTTCTACACCCGCAACATCAGCAAAGCCAACTTTTATCTGATCCTCTTCCAGCAGTTTTGCACGGCTCTTGCCCATGCCCATTTGTCCACCCGCACCACCACCGGCACCACCTCCTTGTTGCTTACGATAAAAATAAACCCACACACCTATCAATAACAACATCGGTGCCCAGGAAATAAAAATCTGCATCAGCATAGACTGCTTTTCAGGTGTTGCTACTTTAATTTTTACGCCGTACTCAATTAGATCATCAATCATATGAGCATCATCAGGGTTATAGGTAACAAAGCGCTCGCCGTTGCTCCGTTTTCCTTTTACCGTTTCACCTGTAATAGTCACTTCAGATACCGAACCATTACGGATATCCTGAATAAAATCTGAATACAAGATCGTATAATTTTTTTCATAACCAGGCTGCACTCTACCCATTATGCTAAAAAACATACCCCCAATCACAACAAACATTATGATTCTTATAAGAATTTTCATTATATAACTTCTCTATATTATGGCTATTATTTTTTCTTTAATTTTTCTGTATTCTGCTAGCCGCTTAGTAGTATAAAATACCCCTAAAAACATTAAACCAACATTTAAATACAACGATAAGGAATTACATTATGCCTATTTCACCAGACCTTGCCGAAGAGCTTAGTATTTTAGCACGTTACAAGCTAACATCGACGCAAGAAGGTATTAAAGTTCATCATACTGCCGCTCCCGAAACCATTGCTGCCATAAAACGCCTGCATGATAAAAATTTAGTAAGCCGAGATGATGGTGGCTATTTAACTGATTTAGGGATTGAAACAGCTGAACATGTACAAAAAGCACTGACTATTTTAACCTCTAAATAATATCGTTTTTACGAGCTCAAGAGTTTCAATATTAGCATATCTTGACTGATTAAAGATTACTTTCTCTTGAGCTGGAAAAACTTTGGCAGTACTGTATAGGCCAATAGCTATCGCAATACAGCAAGGATAGCTAACTATATAATGGGTTTTTTTATCCCTAATTCAACACTAAATATTATCAGGAAATAAAAGCTGGACACTTTCTAACCCTATCCCACTTAAAAAGGCCAAAAAAATGAGAAACTATCTATTCGCTTTTATCGCAACGATTTTTCTATCAGGCTGTTCATCTCTTTCTCTCAGCACTGATTATGATAAAAAAATCGATTTTTCAAATTTCAACACTTACCGCTGGCATGCTAACAATGAGCACAACGAAGCCAGCTTAAAATATTTAAATCCTATAATGGATCAACGTATACGCTCAACCATAGACCAAAAACTACAAACCCAGGGCTATACTAAGGCCAGTACCAGCATCAATCCTGTTGATTTCTTAGTTAATTACAGCATCGTTATTGAAGATAGAGCCGACATACGTACTTATAATAATTATAATGGTATGTATCCCGGGTATGCCTATAGAGGTGGATATGGCTATTATGGTGGCATGGGGTATAGTTCTGTCTCAAATACCCAGGTTACTCATTATAAACAAGGAACTCTTATCATTGATATTATCAACCCTGAAACAGATAAACTAATTTGGCGTGGCGCTGCTGACGGACGCTTACCAAATGATACCAATAGAAATGAACAAGATGCTCTCGTGCAAAAATATGTCACTAGAATCTTAGCAGAATTCCCACCTAAGGATTCTCAGCATTAGATTAAAAATCCAATTTAATCTTCGCTATAAATTTTCAGAAAAATACAACACGGATAACATCCCTTTAAGGGATGTTATCCGTTATACAAATTGCATCATTCCTGACACTCAGATTATGATTGCGCTTACTTTTATAGTTTGCAGTTTTTCTAACCTATCACACGCCGCACCTTCAAAAGGCAAACAGGCAATTTCCAATGCCTGGGAACTGCCTCCTTTAATTCTCAATGACCTCAATGGCCAGCAACATAACCTTTATGAATGGCATGGCAAAGTCATTATGCTAAATTTCTGGGCGACCTGGTGCGGGCCTTGCCTGATTGAAATACCTGATTTTATTGATTTTCAAACACGCTATAGCGAGCAAGGATTACAGATTATTGGTATTGGGCTGGATGAAGAGCGTAAATTACGCAATTTTGTGCGCACTACAGGGGTTAACTACCCAATATTACAGGCTGATCCAGAATTACAGTACTCACTACTTAAACAATGGGGCAACCCCTTCGGCATTCTACCTTTTACAGTTGTTATCGCTAAAGACGGTCATTTAGTTTTTATGCAGCAGGGTATATTAAGTCAGGAGACCTTTGACACAATAGTAAAACCTCTGCTGCAACAATAATCTTGGCGTTATAATCCCTTCGCCAAAAGCAGAAAATCAAATTTAGATATGCTCAGCTATCTTCCATTCCAACGGATGTCTAGATATAACTTCCTGTAAGTAACAATACCTTCGCCAAATTTAATTTTTACGAAAAACACAACCTTACTAGCCATATAAAACAATAAGTTATAGTTGTGTTTTATATGAAAAATAGACTATTTTTCATTTTGGCGAAGGTATTGACTAAAGCACATAGTTTTTACTAACGACTGAAACAATAAAGCCTTAATATCAATATTTCATCAAAACCCCATTTCGTCATTCCCGAAGTCTACCCAGTCAAGCGTGGGCACAAGCTTTATCGGGAACCTATTACTTAGACCTATAGATTCCTGCTAACGGAATGCAGGAATGACGAGGGCGTTTTACTATGGCTGAGGGTTGTACGTAATCAGGTAAAGATATAATCTGAGTGCCTTATATAGAAACAACACAAACCTGGTTCCGGCCCGCCTGCTTCGCCTGAAAAAGCGCTTTATCTGCTGAGTTTATCAGTGTTTCCATTGAATCAGTCTGCTGCGGAATCATGCTGCTTACGCCAAGGCTAATGGTTAAATACGTTTGCATCTCCAGATCATCGCGATAAATATTTAACTCTCTCACTGCATCGCACAAATTTTGCGCAATTTTTTTAGCTTTCTCAACCTCTGTAGCAGGCAATACAACACAAAACTCCTCTCCACCATAACGTGCAATAAACTCACCGGCACGCTTAATGATGTCAGACATTTTTTGAGCACAACTTCGTATTGCATCATCTCCAGCTAAATGTCCAAAATGATCATTAAACTCTTTAAACCAGTCGATATCGATCATAATAATGCTTAAGCTCATTTGCTCTCTACAATGCCGACGAAATTCCTGATCTAATGTTTTATTTAAAAAACGCCTGTTAGCAATCCCTGTTAAAGCATCCTGATTGGCAAATTGTTTAACTTTTTTTGTTTCTTCGGCTAAAGCACGGGTGGTCGATAGAAGTTGCTGGCGCATTCCGGCAATACGCTCCATCGCGTGTAATTTAGCATCTAATGCAACTTTTTCAATCGGCTTATAAAGATAATCATCAGCACCACTATAAATACCCTTGGCAAACGACTCTATATTAAGCGTACTACTAAGGAATAAAATTGGCCGCCATCCCCGGTCAATTTCACGTAATTTTTTAACGACTTGATAACCATCCATTTCCGGCATTCGCACATCCAGCAGTACTAGATCAGGGTCTTGTTGCTGAAATAAAAACACACCTTGTTCACCACTTTCTGCCAGTATCACCTCATGACCCATAGATAAAAGATGGCGACGTATAATAAGGCGGTCAGCCAGGGCATCATCAATAATTAGAATTTTCATAAGCCTACTTTTTCGAGTTCAATTAAAACACGCCGATATTCCCGTTTTAATTGTTGTATTTTTATATCCCTATCTTTAAGTACATCGTTATCGGCATAAATTTCAAGTTCTGCGGCTATTTTGCTTAATTTTATAGCCCCTAAACTAGCCGCAGGTGATTTTAAACTATGTGCCAGCTGGGCAATTGTCTCATTAGGCATTCCTGCCAGCTCATTATCAAGTTGTTGAATAATCTTTTCAATTGCCTGGGTAATAGTGGTATAAATTTCTGCAAAATCTTCAGCCATTTCCTGTTTTAGCTTTTCTAACAAAACCCTATCCAAGCTGGTGTCTTTAACAGACTTTTCTAGTGATAAAACCTCAGTCATTTCATAATCAGCTGCAACAACATTATTTTCATCATCTGCTAAAACAGGACTTAACCATTTGCTGAGACTTTTTATCAGAAATTCTTTTTTAAAAGGCTTGGTAATCACTTCATTCATACCAGAGTCCAGACAATGCCGACGGTCTTCAGCACCACTATTAGCGGTTAAAGCAATAATAGGAATATGTGACTCTAGTTCTTGCGCACGAATAAGTGCCGTTGCCTGATAACCATCCATAACAGGCATACGACAATCCATAAGAATTAAATCATAATCGTTTTGTTGCCATAAATTAATCGCTTGTTGTCCATTTTTAGCAATATCAATAATAAGTCCCGTTTTACTCAACATATTGCAGGCTATCTGTTGATTGATAATATCATCTTCTACGATTAATAGTTTTCCATTAAAAACGGCATGATTCAACACTTTTGTGTTTTTATCATGCTTTACAATATCCATATCTGCAAGTGGGAGGGATAATGTAACCCAGAAATTAGCCCCCTGCCCTGAAACCGAATTAACCCCAATATGACCCTGCATTAAATTAATTAATTTTTTGCTAACGGCAAGGCCGAGCCCACTACCGCCATATTTACGTGTTGTTGTCTGATCTGCCTGGACAAAAGGATCAAATAAGTGCGCTATATTTTCGTCTGCAATACCTATCCCTGTGTCTTCTACCGAAAGTTTGATGTGCGCCTGTTCTTTAGAAACTATATTACAAAATACAGTTAAGCGCACATAACCTTCTGTCGTAAATTTTAGTGCATTACTAAGCAAATTGAGTAGAATTTGCTGTAAACGTGTCGGGTCTCCGACAAAGTAACGCGGATAATCTGTGGGATAAACCACACTTAATTGCAAAGACTTTTCTTGACTTATCGGGCGAAGAATAGAGAATGTATTAGCAATCAATTCTCCTAAATTAAAATAACGCTCCTCCAGAATGACTTGCTCTGATTCCAGTTTGGATAAATCAAGTACATCATTAATAATTTCCAGCAATGAATTTCCAGAATGCAAAATGATACTGACACTTTCGCGTTGTTCCGGGGTTAATTCAGTTTCTTCAAGGATTTGTGCCATCCCTAGAACGCCATTCATAGGGGTGCGTAATTCATGCGTCATGGTGGCCAGAAATTCTGACTTAACTTTATTAGCCTGCTCCGCATCTAATTTAGCTTTTTCAAGTGCTACTTCCGCTTGTTTACGTTCAGTATAATCAGTTTCTACGGCAACAAAATGCGTAATTTCACCGCGCTCATCATGAATAGGGGCAACACTGTCCCAGGCCCAGTAAAGTTCACCATTTTTTTTACGATTAAGAAATTCCCCCTGCCATTTTTCACCCGCCAATAAGGCATTCCATAAATCTGTATAGACTGACTTATCTGTTAAACCTGATTTTAATAGTCCTGGTGTATTACCGATCACCTCCTCACTGGAATAGCCCGTGATTTCGCTAAATTTTGGGTTAACATATTCAATAATACCTTTATGATTAGTGATAATGACAATATTCGCACTCTGGGTAACGGCAAGTGATAGTTTTTTGAGTGTTTCATTACTTTGAATACTTTCTATCGCCAGTGCGGTTAACACAGAAAACTCATGAATAAGTTTCAAATTTTCTTGGCTCGGCGATGTCGGCTGTCGATAATAAATGGCAAAAGTCCCCAGTATTTCATCACTTGAAGAGACAATTGGCTGTGACCAGCAGGCTGCTACTCCGGCAGCCTGAGCCAGTTCCTGAAAGCCTTCCCAGTAAGGGTGGTTCATAATATCCTCAACAATGACTTTCTCACCCGTAAAAGCCGCAGTACCACATGACCCCATACCTGGCCCAATCGCTACACCATCAATCGCCTGCATATAATTCTCGGGTAAGCTAATGGCAACACCGTTTATTAAATGTTTTTTCTGTTTATCGAGTAATAAAATAGACCCTATCATCTCAGGACGGGAGCTTTCCAGATAGCCGATAAGCGTTTCCAAAGTTGTTTTTAGATTACTGCCTTTAGAGAGTAGCTCCAGAATATTATTTTTATATTCAAGAATTCTCTGGCTTTCATATAATGCACTTTCAGCTGCTTTCCTGGCTTTTATTTCAGTTGATAAGCGCCGGTTCCACAATAAAATAATCAATATGAACAGCAGCACAGCCAGGCTGAAATATAAATATTTTTTGTAATCAACTCTCTGCTCATAGGTCACTGCAATCCATTGTCGCTGAATTGCCTGCGCCTGCTTTTTATTAATACTGTCTAATGCTTTCTGAATAATCGCTAGCAGTATTGCATGCTGCTCAGGAACAGCAACCGCTAAAGCAAATTCATAAGGCGTTGTGCCGCTTATTCTAAGATTGGTAATACCTAGCTGGGAAATAGCATAAGTCACTGAAGCAAGATTATCAATCATCGCATCAACTTCACCGGAAGCAACCCATTTCAGTGCCTGTTGCAAGTTTTTTGCAGTTTTAAGTTTAATGCCCGGATGGTTATTACGCAAAATATCTTCTATCACATAGTCACCGACAACACCGACCTGCTTATTATGTAATTCTTCAAGCTGACTAATAAAAGCACTGTCTTTGCCTGTCACAATGACCATCGGGTAATTGATATAAGGTCTGGAAAAATCAAGAAACTCTTCACGCTGTGGAGAAGCCATAACCGCAGGTAACAAATCAAGTTTGCCACTGCGTGCACTTATCATCACATCGTTCCAGGTCGCATTACTCTGCACAACAAACTCTAATCCAGTTTTTTCTGCAATTAATTTAAGATAATCAGAGGCCATTCCTGAGTATTGCGCCTGCTTATCAAGATATTCAAAAGGAGCTCTCGCAGGATCGACACCGATGCTGACCTGTGGATGCTGTTTAATCCAGTGCTGCTCTTCTTCAGTAAGCTGTAATGAGGGCTCTAGGTGTCCGATTTGCTGATAAATAAATCCCTCTAGCGTAAAGCCTTTAGGTATCATTTTCAGTTGTTTGTAGGCATCAACGATTCGTTCCATGCGCATTGAATCAATCGTGCCCAGGGTAATATGTTCCGGTAAAATAAAGCGTTGCAGTGCCTTTGCTTCATACTCTAATGCTGAGCGTGTTTTATCTGTGGAGTACTTTGTCAAAATCAGCTCAATGATTTCATCAGAATTCGCCAACGCATATTGCCAGCCCTTTAAGCTGGCAGCAATGAAGTCAGCGGTTTGGCGGGGATTTTCCTGGCTGTGTTTCTCGCTAGTAAAAATATTATTACCATAAAAATCAATTCCATAGTTAATTGGGTCAATAATATTAAACTTAAATTGCCGCTCTTTTAATATCCCGGGTTCATTCGTTGCATAAGCTGAAATAATGTCTACTTTGCCATCAATAAAGTCGTCGATATTAAAGCTATGCTGTTTGACATTTAGCTGATTCAGTTTGACTGATTCAGTATTCAGCATCGCTATAATCGAAGCATTATCTTTTTCATAGGTAGACAACATGATACTTTTTCCCGCCATTTGCGCAGGGCTCAATATTTTTGCATCATCACGACTCAGCAACACCATCGGGGAATGTTGAAAAATATTTGCCAGTAATATGACTGGATCACCATGACCTCTATGAATAATGAGAGAAGAATCGCTGACACCATAATGAGCACGTCCACTGATAACCTCATTTACCAGATTCCTGTCATTCTGGTACTCGCGTAGCTCAACATCAAGCCCTACTTCTTGGTAATAACCTTGTTCAATAGCGGCATAAAAACCGGCAAATTCAAACTGGTGTTTCCACATTAACTGCAGGCTAACCTTAGTCAGCGGCTCTGTTAATTCAGCTTGTGCATGGCTTATGCAAAGGCTTAGGTAAACTATGCCAAACAGTAGCCTTTGACATAGGTTAATAATGGCTAATTTCACTATTCACATTGCTCCAAAATATTAGACACGTCTACCGCTCCCCTTCCATAACCGTCCCGTTCACTACGTTAATTGGCTTTACTGCATAAAAATCAAATAAACGCTTATAAACCCCCTGAAATGCTGTAGATAGATTTGCGTTTAAATTCTCACAGGGAACACGCCACTGTTCCAGCTTATGATTAAAACTTAAAGTCCATTCTGAACGCCAGCACGTCCTCTGCCTAACCAGTTTCCCTGACAGGACAGCAGCGACACCATAACGCCGGGAAGCCAGCAGTAATTTTTCCCAGTCAGCACTCCCTACATCATCAACAGAAACCTGTCGCCTTTCCTCCAGGTCCATTAAAGGTAACAAGACAGGAATACCTTTTAACTGTGTGGCAAACTGTAAGGCCTTATTAATCTCGGCATTCTGCTCAACATTCAGTAAAACCTGCCTACCCTGCTGTTTAATAACCAGCCATAGCAAAACGTTATCGCGCATTTTACCCCAGACCGCCAGACCTCTACTGCGTATTAACGCGACAAGCGCACTTTCAGCAAATGAAACCCGCATTTTATGCGCAGAGCTAGCAGCTGAGTCATCAGCCGCTAAGATATATTGGTATTGATTGACATATGCCGCAGCATTATTCAGTGCGTCCCTTATCCCTGGGTCCTGCATCATTTCCTGACTCGCCCCAACCCTGTTAAACACGTTCACTAATGCTTCACGTATCGCAATATTCCTATCCTCACGCGACTGACTAGGCACTGTCACTTCGGTTTCATATAAACCTTTTATCTCAACGGCCGCTACATATTGTGCTGCCAACACCAAGTAAACCACTAAAAGCCTCGTATACAATTTCATATCCTGTGTTTGTCTTGTACAATAAGCAGTAACTATAATTTAATTTGACCCGTAAGAGAACACTCGTGAGTGAAGAAAAACAAGAGAGTTTAAACTATAAAAGTGCAGGCGTTGATATCGAAGCTGGTAACACCCTCGTTGAACGCATCAAACCCATTGCCGCTAAAACCAGAACAGCCGGTGTTATGGCTGGCCTCGGCGGCTTTGGTTCAATGTTTGAACTGCCCTTAGATCGCTACAAACAGCCCATTTTAGTCTCAGGTACCGATGGCGTGGGAACCAAATTAAAACTCGCCATTGATTTAAAGCAGCATAATACGGTCGGCATAGACCTAGTGGGTATGTGCGTTAACGATATTATCGTGCAAGGCGCTGAGTCACTCTTTTTCCTGGATTATTTTGCCACTGGAAAGCTGGATGTTGACACCGCAGCCTCAGTCATCGAAGGCATCGGCAAAGGCTGTGAGCTTGCCGGTGCAGCATTAGTCGGTGGCGAAACAGCAGAAATGCCGGGTATGTATGCCGATGGTGAATATGATCTTGCTGGTTTTTGTGTCGGTATTGTTGAAAAAGAAGCGATTATTGACGGTACAAAAGTATCCGTAGGCGATAAACTTATCGGTATTGCATCGTCAGGCCCGCATTCAAACGGTTACTCCCTGATTCGTAAAATTATTGAGCGCAGCAATATTCCCTTAACAAACACACTTGCAGGTAAACCTCTCGCAGAGCATTTACTGGAGCCCACACGTATTTATGTTAAACCGCTATTACAGTTAATCAATAAAGTACCTGTGCATGCTATGGCGCATATTACCGGTGGTGGTATTACCGAAAACCTGCCACGCGTCTTACCTGAAGGCTTAAGTGCCAGTATCAACCTCAATGCCTGGACATTCCCGGATATTTTTCAATGGTTACAGGAACAAGGTAATGTCACTCAGGCTGATATGCTGACCACCTTTAACTGTGGCATCGGAATGATTGTCTGTGTTGCCGCAGAAGATGAAGCAGCAACGATAGCCACATTAAACGAGCTAGGTGAACAAGCCTTTGCGATAGGTGAAATCATCAATACCCCCAATCAAAGCCAGGTAGACTACTGTACAGAGTAAAGTCATGCAAGCCAAAGGGTATCTGGATGGTTTGCAGCAATTAGAAAATTAGTCAATATTGTAGAAGAGGCTTTAGAGACTGTGAAAGTATTCAATAATCTATCTAAAAAGGTAGATTTCGTAGGTTGGGGTGAGCTTGCGAACCCCAACAATCAATGGCTTACATAGCATTGCTTGTTGGGGTTCATGCTTCACCCCAAACCCCAAACCTACACAGTCTCTTTAGCTGCGACCCGTTTAATTCGCGGCTAAAGCCCCTCCTACCTTTTCTTTTTAAACACAATATAGCGAGCCTAAGCTCGTGCTCCCCTATGAAACAAAAAATCCGCGAATTTATTTTTAACGAACTTATCTTTGTCGCAGAACCTGAAAAATTTTCAGATGATGACGATTTATTGGAAGCAGGTCTTGATAGCATGGGGATTATGCGCTTGATTATGCATATAGAAGATCAGTTTGGTGTTACCCTGCCCGACTCTGAAATTGACCCAGATAATGTTAAATCTTTCAATACACTGGAGCAATGGGTATTACAGCATCAAGCATGAATACACCCACTGAAGATATTATCCAGATGCTCAACCCATCCGATTGCTTTACACTGGCAATGGATGAGGAAATACGTCAGGAACAGATGCCCGGTAGCCAATGCGGCTTTGCTTTAGAGCTTTCCAGTACGCCTGATATTACAGCAATCGAGCAGCGTATTCATGAGTTTGGTGAACGCTTTCCACTGGTTTTTGCCAGCTTACAGCAGCGTGGCAAACGTTTTTTCTGGTGTAAACGTGAACAACAACACCCCTTATTTCATCATCACATTGCACCCGATACAGTCAACGCAGCAGACTTCCATAAACAGACGGTACTTAGCTTACTCAATCACCGGCAAGCGCGTGAAACCATCCCGCCATTAGAGTTCCACCTGATTCAAAGCACAGGTAAAAATACCTTCTTAATGCGCTGGATTCACCCTTTTTGTGATGCCAAAGGCGCTGACTTAATTTTAAAGTACCTGTGTACTGATGATGCAGAACAGCGTCTTCGTTTTGATTTACCCAAACTGGAGCCTCTGGTAAACCAGCAATTAGACAAATATAAATGGTGGCAAAAAGTACTGCTATTTATTAAAGCCAAGCGTCATATCACTCAATTAGATACCTTACAAAGTATTATCCATGCCGATACGAGCAAAGCACCTAAACAATTAAACTTTAACACCTACACACTCAGCCCCGAACAAACTCAGAGCATTAATAAACTGACCCGGCAACACGTCGGCCTGACAGGCACTAGTCTGTATTATGTCGGTTGCTTTATGCGTGCATTACATAAAATGAACCCCGAACAAGCAGGTGATGCATACTGTACGCCGTATGCATTCAACTTACGTCGAAACAAGGCACTTAGCCCTTTGTTAGGTAATCATGTTGCCCCCTTATTTGCTCAGGCACCTAAAGCAATACTGCATGATAGAGCGGCACTGTTTCAACATTTAAAACAGCAAAATGCCAACACCCTCCGTGAAAAGCTTGATTACGCATTTCTTCCACTTATGTGGGCTGCCAGCTGGCTCTCCTTAGAACAGCATGGGCAGAAACTACGCACATCCATGCGCACAGGTACTGAGCGTAGCTCCTTCTGGTTTTCTGATATAGGCAATGTTGATTTATCTAGCGCATCTTTTTTTAAGACGGATATTACAAAAATATACCATCTTTGCCAAATCAGCAGCCCCCCGGCACTTGCTTTTCTAAGCTGTCAATTTAACCAGCAACTGACCCTCAGTTATAATTTTATCGAGCCTTTATTTAGCGAAGAGTGGATCGAGGCTTTGCATAAAAATGTGCTGGAAGAATTACTTTTAGAATAAGGTCTCCCTGGCTTCTGAATACTACTAATGTACAGCGGACTTTAGTCCGCTATGATAGCTACTTTAAAGCGAACGGTACAACATAATTTAAACCCTAACCATGAATATCGTTACCCCCTTTTTTCAACAATGCACTCAATCACCGGACAAAATTGCACTGATAGAAGAAGAGCAAGCAATCAGTTATTCCGAGTTTAGAACCCGTATTGAAAAAATAGCAACCTTCTTACAGGCAAAACAAACACAAAATCAATGTATCGCTATTGCCCTGGATCGTGGTATTAATGCGGCAAGCTGTATTTATGGCGTGTTAAGTGCCGGAGCAATCTATCTCCCTCTAGACCTTAAAAACCCCGCCACACGCTTAAACTTTATTATCAGTGATGCACAGCCCAGATTTATCATTGGCCTGGGGCCTGCGCCTAACTGGCTCGAAAAAGCGGAAATATGGCTAGATCTTACCCAGATATTATTAACAAAAACCAGTTGTTTCCTCCCCACGCCAGTCAAACCCACAGAGCTTGCCGCAATCCTTTATACCTCAGGCTCTACAGGCAACCCCAAAGGGGTCGCTTTAAGTCATCAGGCACTGATAAATTTTTCTACCTGGGCCAGTAAAACCTTTAAGCTCAATCAGCAAGAGCGTATCGCCAGCCTCGCCCCGTTTCATTTTGACTTATCTATTTTTGATTTATTCAGCAGTCTGGCTTCGGGCGCAAGTATTTACTTTCTCCCTGCCCGCCTAAGTTTATCACCCAGTCGCTTAACAGGCTGGCTAAGCGAGCACAAAATAACCAGCTGGTACACTGTGCCCTCTTTATTAAGTTTTATTGCTCTTAAAGGGGCTTTAGAGACAACCCCTCTGCCCCATTTAAAGCGTATTTTATTTGCAGGCGAAGTTTTCCCGACTCAACATTTAATAAAACTGTCTGACTTATTAGCAGATACCGAACTGTATAATTTATATGGCCCCACCGAAACCAATGTCTGCTGTTATTGGCAGGTAGACCGCCAGCGCCT
>WTCN01000203.1 GCA_013138555.1 Methyloprofundus sp.
TGGTTCATGTTGCCTGTTGTGATATTAAAAATATTACGATACTTAAAAGTATAGAGCGCATGTTGAAGTCTCCCATTTGTACCTGGGAGGTGGATGAAAAGGCATTGCTTAATGTTTTACACGCGGTTTATGGCAATGCAGCGACTCAGGTTGTTCCCTTACCAGGCGCGAAAGCCAAGAATGATGAAGATGATTCGGGTAATGAGGCGATTGATTTAGCCGAGGATTTATTGTATTCCGCTTTTATACGTCAGGCTTCGGATATTCATGTTGATCCAAATGAAAAAGGTGCGCGCATTCGCTTTAGGGTGGATGGGCAGCTAGAGGTTTTTCAGGAAATCCAGCACGATATTTATCTGGAATTGGCAAGTCGTTTGAAGGTTATTTCTGCTCTGGATATTGCTGAGAAACGTGCACCGCAAGATGGACGCTTTACCCATAGTTTTTCTGGGAATAGTAGCAAGGTTGATATCCGTGCCGCGACTTTACCGACAAAATATGGTGAGCGTATTACCATGCGTTTACTGGGGGCGCAGAATGATGCTTTAACTTTGGCACAGTTGGGGTTTATTGAGGATCACCAATTAGTGATTGCACACTTTTTAAATCGTATTCAAGGGATGATGGTGCTGACGGGGCCGACAGGCAGTGGTAAAACCACGACCCTGTATGTTGCGATGACCAAGTTATTAAGGGAGCGGCAGGTGAATATCATGACGGTGGAAGACCCCATTGAATATGAAATTCCAGGGGCTGCGCAGTGTGAAGTCGATGCCAATTCCGAAAAGGTGAGTTTTAATTCAGCTTTACGCAGTATTTTACGGCATGATCCTGATGTGGTGATGGTGGGGGAAATCCGGGATAAGGAAACCGCAGACATTGCAATTAAGGCGGCTTTGACGGGGCATATGGTATTAAGTACTTTGCATACCAATTCGGCGGTTGCAACGATTACCCGGTTAATTGATATGGGGGTTGCCCCCTATCTGGTTGCCGCTGCTTTACGGGTGGTGATTGCCCAGCGTCTTTTGCGTCGCTTGTGTGACCAGTGCCGTATTGATCGGCCAATGACGGAAGTGGAAGCCATTTCCATTGGGCGTAAAGATCTTGTAGGGGCTATGATTTATGAGCCTGTGGGCTGTGTGTATTGTGCGAACCGGGGTTATAAGGGACGGAT
Source organism: Methyloprofundus sp. (assembly GCA_013138555.1). Lineage (GTDB taxonomy): Bacteria > Pseudomonadota > Gammaproteobacteria > Methylococcales > Methylomonadaceae > Methyloprofundus. Next base: position 1,178 of record WTCN01000203.1, read on the forward strand.
TGGTTTGTATGAGGTATTGGAGTTACGTGCCGAGTGGGCTAAGGCGGTGTCTGAGGGAGCGAGTGAATCGGAGCTTTTGCTTATGATGCAGACGGCGGGGATTGGTAATTTGCTGGATGATGGGGTGAATAAGTTATTGGCTGGGGATACGTCATTTGCTGAAGTGTTGCAGGTGGCGGCTTCGTGGTAGTGAATGAATTTTTTCTAGATTATGTCTGAATGTGGGTGAAAATTTATGACAATGTTTAGTTATACTGCGCGGGATCGTAGTGGTCAGCAGATTAGTGATGTGCTTGATAGTTTGTCGCGCGATGCCGCGATTACGGAGCTACGCGCTGGAGGTTTGCTGGTTTTACAAATCAATGAGCTGAAAACCAAGAGTGATGAAAAAACCTATAGTTTAAATCCTTTAGATTATCGTTCGATTCGGTCTTTGGATATTGAGAATGCTTTTCATCAGATTGCAGTGATGTTACGTAGCGGCGTGAGTTTATTGGATGCAGTGCAGTTGACTCGTAAACATGCACGGATTGGCACACGTAAGGTGTGGGGCGGAATCGTCGAGCGAATTCAGCAAGGGGGGGCTTTTACCGATGCGTTGAAAGAACAGAAAGTGTTTTCTAATTTAACCATACAGTTAGTTAAAGTGGGAGAGGAGACAGGGCACTTATATACGGTTATGGATCAGGCGGCTAAGGAGATGGCTGCAACTCGTAAAGTGAAAAAGCAGATCACTTCGGCATTAAAATACCCCGCCTTTACCTTGGTGTTTGCGATTGGTTTGGTGATCTTTATGATGACCAGTATTGTGCCAGAAATTAAAAAATTGCTGAAGATTATGGGGAAGCCGATGCCACCGATTACCCAGGCTTTGATCGATATATCGGATTGGTTTGTTGAGAATACAGTCTATATGCTGACTTCTGGCGCTGCCTTTATGGTTATTTTTGTGGTGCTTTACAATTGGCCGCCTGCACGTTGGTGGATTGATCGTTTCGCTTTGCGCATTCCTTTAATAGGGCATGTTTTACGCCTGTCAGGAACGGTGTTATTTTGTCGTGCGATGGGCTTATTATTAGGCAGTGGTGTGGTCATTGTGGATGCTTTGAAAATTATGGAACAGTTACATAATAATAAATTTATGGCGGGGCATATTGCATTTGCCCATAGCCGGGTTTTACAAGGTTCGTCTTTAGCTGATCCTTTGGTTGATAGATCCCGGTATATGGAGCTGGTTTTACAAATGGTGCGTGTGGGGGAAAACTCAGGAACGCTGGATGAAATTTTAATAGAGATGACGGAGTATCATCAGGAGTTATTAGAGCTGGCGATTGCAAAATTAACCGGGATGATTGCTCCCTTTATGACGGTATTGGTAGGAGGATTAGTGGGTTTTGTGTATGCGGCTTTTTTGGTCGCGATGTTTTCTGCCGCAGGCGGGAGTCCTACATGAGGGGGCTATTATTTTTATTATTTGGATTTTGTAGCCAGGTATTTGCTGAACAGTCAGTACAGACAAATAAGGTATATAACAAGAATTCACAGTCGGCAATTGATAAGCTTAATAAGGTGGTTGAGGTTGTGCGTGATCCGACGGCATTAAGCAATAATTTCAGGAAGGCATTACGAAATTTACCGGTTGTTGGAGATTCAACTGATGATGACCAGAACAAAAAAGATTTACGTGCATTGGGAATACCTGAAATTGACCTGGTAGCGAAGGTCTTTAGTGAACATGCGCCAGCAACCGTGGTTTTAAAAGCGAATGGTAAATATCATCATTTTGAAGAGGGGGATCAGATTTCCAAGGTGATCAATAACGAGGTGGTGACTATGCATGTGCAGGAGATAAGTAAACATACCGTGCGTTTGTTGATTATGCCTTTTAATAAAACATTAATTTTTAATTAAGCTATGTGGTCTATGTTTCATTTGCGTTCTACGGTGTTGGTTTGTATTTTATTGTTTTCTTTTTCAGCAGGAGCGAGGAATAAAATTTCTGAGCTGGATTTCAAGGATATTTCAGTCGGAGATGCATTACGCATTTTATCGAAGCAGTCCAACCTTAATTTCATCTCTTCCAAGGCGGCTGCAAAAATAGAAATGACCATGTTTTTGCGTAATATTGAGCCGATGGATGTGCTGGATGCGATGGCAAAAACCTATAACCTTTGGTATCAGAAAGATAAAAAATCCAAGGTGATTCGTATTTATACGGTCAGGGAGTTTCGTCTGGGCAAGGTGGATTACCATAATGAAAAAACCGAAATATTTACCTTTAAGCATCAGCGTACTTCGCTGGATTTTGCCTATATGATTCAGGATTTATTTGGCTTTGATCGGGTGATGCTAAGTCGGGGGGCTGATGAGAGCGAAGTCACGAATGATCTGTACGACCGTATGGAGCGGTTTGATATTATTGCGCGTAATACCTATAACCAAAGTGGTGATGGTGGAGAAAGTGGTTTTGGGACTGGCGATTCAGGCGGGAGTGGTAACGGTAATAGCCAGAACGGCAATAACAATAATCGCAATGGTAATAGCCGTAATACTTCTGGGCAAAGGAATAATCGAGGTAATGGTCAAAGCAACTCAATGACTTTAGGGCGTAACCAGGCTTTTGATCTCAGTCGTATGTTGCCTGCGCAAGAGGCTTCATCCATGTTGTCGGGGGCTCATGATCTTTCTTCGAGTTCTGTGGATATGTTGATTGAACATATTTCTCCGATTTACGTCACCATCATCCGTCGTCAGAATCGGGTGTTAGTACGTACCCGTGATAAAGATGCTTTGCAGGAAATCCAGGGTTTATTTAAAAAACTGGATATTGATATGGCGACTTTGTTATTGGAAGTCAAAGTATTACAAATTGCCTTAGGGGATGGTTTTGAGTCTAGCTTTGAGTTTAATTTTAAATCGGGTGATGTGCAGGTTACACGGTCCAGTGGTGAAAACCTTCCTGACCAGGTGGAGAGTGTCAGTGATTTGGTGAGGGCTGGATTGGGGGATCCTGCGATGGTCGCTGCCATGGTGAGTAAAAACTTCGATGCACGTTTGACGCTATTAGAGAATGAGGGCAGAGTGACAGCTTTGGCAACGCCGATGTTGACTACCACTAATCAGGAAGTGAGCCGTATATTTATAGGTGAAGAACGGCCGATTACTACAGAAATAAAATGCGGAAGTGGAAGTAATGCAAATGCAGAGGGAAATAATACAATCGTTAACTGTACTTTAGAAGCTACAACTATCATTAGAGCTATAGGGAAAACCTTATTATTAACTCCCAATATCAATGCGGATGGTACGGTGGATATTCGTATTTTAGTGGAAGACTCTACGGTATGTGAAGGCTGTGGGAGTATTCCATCTCCAACTCAATTGGGAGCACTGCAATCTTTTTCAGTAGATACAGTACAAACTCAAACATTCTCAGGGAATATTATCGCCCAAAATGCCCAAATGATTGCAGTCGGTGGCTTGATTAATGAAAGAACGGAAGATATAGAGAAGAAAGTGCCAATTATGGGAGACATTCCCTATCTGGGTTTTTTCTTTAGAGATACACGTAAGGTACGCAGTCGTACCGAGATGGTGATTTTGATTCGTCCTTATGTGATGAATAATCAGGATAAGGATATTGATGTGAATCAGCCTTGGCTAGAGGCGAATAGCATTCATCCGAGTGCCGATAACCTGAATCACCTGGATGTCTATAAAAATAGCGAACACCTGGATAAGGGCTATACCTTACAGCCGGAATATAAAATCTATCCGGGGCAGGATAAGTTTGATGGCTATAACGAGAAAGGGATTGGGGCTGTTGCGCCTAAAGTGATTGAACCTGCAACGAGTAGTCATAAACAGGCTACGTATATGCAGTTAACGGAATATGCGGCCAAGTCGGTACGTTTACCAATTGCAAGTCGTGAGACAGTTGCCGGAGTGGTGGATGTGCCATTGCCTACCGCGCAACAACGGGTCGATGTGTTATTTGATATGCGTTTGAATGTAGTGCCGGTCGCGAGTTGGCGTAAGGGTGGGGTTTACGTCACTGCGGTTGAGGTGCGCAATCTGTCGAACGAGACGGTGGAGGTGGATTATCGTAACCTGAAAGGTAACTGGCTGGCTTCGACGATAGAAACGGAGAAAGTGGCTCCTCATAAGGCATTTGGTGACGTGAGTTATTTGTATTTGATTTCTGGAACGCCTTTTGAGCAGGCGTTGGAGAATTAGGAGAAAAGTTTTAATCTCGTTCCCACGCTCTGCGTGGGAATGCAGTTTGTGACGCTCTGCGTCACGGAACGCAGAGCGTTCCCATATGAATTCCCACGCGGAGCGTCACGGTCATTAAGTTAAGAGAATTAACATAGGATGCGCTTCGTGCCTCAGCACATCCTATATCTGTTGCCTTAACCTAATGGCAGTGACGTGCGGAGCGTGGGAACTAGTTTAGTGTTTTTTAAGGGCTTTATATGCGTTTCAGTGCTTTATATTTATTGTTGTTTAGTGGCGGAATATTGGCGGATGGTACTGTACCGGCGATGAAAATGCATGTGTTTGAAGCTGTGCAGACTGACGCGGTAGTCGCGGAGCCCGTTGAGCCGGGGATGAAAATGCATGTCTTTGCCGATGAACCGGTGCAACTAACTGAGCAGGCCGTTGAGCCACGGAGAAAGGAGGAGTCGGGATTTGACATGGGTGTGAAAATGGATACTGGCTATCAGCATGATACCTTGAGCTGGTCCGTTGCTGCGCCAATGGGAACCCCGGATACCTTGACGGAAACCCGCTGGCGGCAAAATATGTGGGGGTTGAATGGTGAGGTGCTATTAAGCTCTCCCTGGGATGTGGTGTTTAAAGCGAGTGGTGGCTATGCCTGGGCATATGATGGCTCTGGTAATGAAACAAGTTATTTGCACGATGGGCATAACAATGCTTTTTCATCTGTGAATAGCGATGTGGATGGCAGTACGGCCTGGGAAGCATCGGTGGCCTTAGGCTATGCCTTTAAGTTTGCGCAGTATGACCCGGTGGCTCAATTTAATCTGACACCTTTGGCGGGTTATATGTGGCAAGAGCAGTCGTTGCAACTGGGCAATGGTGTGCAAACGACACCGGTTCAGATGCCTTTGGGTTCTGCTTTGACCAATCGTTATATTGCCAGCTGGGAAGGTGCCTGGATTGGTTTTGATACCGATGTTGTGTTGTTTGAGCGGCATCAGATTTTTTCTAGCTTTTCATATCATTGGGCTGATTACAGGGCAGAAGGGCAGTGGCAGCAAAACAGTGCCTTGCAGCAACCCACCAGTTTTAAACATTGGGCTGATGCGAATGGCTTTTTAACGTCAATTGGTTATCGTTATATGGCCAGTGAGTTTTGGTCTGCGCATCTGGTTTTTGATTATCAGAACTGGGACAGTGCCAAAGGGGAGGAGGAGCTGTATCTTAGTTCGGGAACGCTGCTTCGTTCTCAGTTGAATGGTGTTAAACGTGAGTCTTTTGCGGTGAATATGGGAGTTCGTTTGGCTTTTTAGTCTTGCAGTCTCGTTCCCACGCGGAGTGTCACTGCCATTAAGTTAAGACCCAACACAGTTCAAAATGTAGGATGGGCAAAGCGTAGCGTGCCCATCACATCGTTATGATGGGCACGGGATAAAGCTCC
>WTCN01000242.1 GCA_013138555.1 Methyloprofundus sp.
CGGTTGAGAATATTATCACTTAGACCGCGCAAATAAGGCTGTGCTTTTTCAAGGCTTTCTGCCGCGATCTGGTAATCGCCTAAATAATGATGAGCGATGCCTTTTAAAGTGTAGTAGCCACCTATGGATACTACATGTTTATCATGCTCCCATTTTGCCAGACTTAGGGATATTTCTTGATCACTGAACTTAGCTGAGTCCAGTTGCATAAACGCCGACCAGCCCGCTAAGGCACTTTCTGCCAGGCCTAAAGAAAGCGATAAATTAAATTTTCTGGAAAAGGTGATACATTCATCGGCAATTTCGGCAATACCTTGCATATTTGCCCCTTGATTAACCAGATGCCAGATATAAGGACCATAAGAAAGCCCCGCATTATATAAGTCACCACAGCTTTTACCGCGATGAATATTTTGCTGGCATTGTTTTATTATCGTGTCGGAGTCTTCACGATTATGCCGGTTGGTCCATAAAATCCCGTTAATACCTTTAGTCGCACCAAAAGTGTCGGGGTAACGCTCAGCCAGTGCCAAACCTAAGTCTTCATAACGAAAAGATAAATCATACTGGCCTTTACGTTGCAAGTATAAGCCGACCATAGAAAAGCCATAAATAACCGATTCATCAACGCCACCAGCCAGGCAGTTTTGTGTTGATTGAATGGCCGATAAATAAAGTTGTGGCACCATGCCCGCCAGATAATAATCAGGAATCAATTCACTATAAATTCCTGTTTCAATCTGAATTTCTCTGTCGCTACTCGGCTCTACGTCTAAAATTTCCTGCCAGACATTGCGTTCGTCTTGATGAATTTCAGCAAAAATCTGTGCTGCTTTTGCCAAAGCCTGTGCATCATTATCGGGAATACAGCGTTTAAATAAATCCAGCCCACGGTTGCCTAATGCAATCGCCCGGGTAAAGTTTCCTAATGATGACAGGCCTGTTGTTTGTTCATAGAGACAGTCTACCCGGTCCAGGTCGCTACGTGATTGCTGAATTAAAGTCTCTAAAATCGCCTCCGATTCACTCTGATTGCCTAAAGCCATTTCGGTACGCGCTAAATATTTATGCAGAGAAAATAAAAAACTGTAATTTTCCTTCCAGACTTTACCCGAATAAAGTGCTTTGGCCTGATGAAAAAAGAAATTGGCATTGTCCATCGCCAAAGCACGCATAGCAACGACTCCGGCGGAATAATTAAAGCGTGCTTCCTGTAAACACGCGGTTTTATCGGGCTTACTCACTCTTCCATCGGCCAGGTGCTCGACAATGGCAAATAAATTTGGCAATTCTTCATAGTTGGCATTTTCAGGAATAGCTGCAATAAAGGCAGTGGCAATCTGATGATGCACCAGGCGTTTTTTTTCGTCATCCATAAAGCTTGCCGCCGCTGCCTGTACCTGATCGTGGAAAAATAAGAGTTGCCGTTTTTCGCGGACTAAAATATTTTGCGCAAATGCTTCTGCCAGTGTGCTATATAGCTGCGCCAGGCTTATATCAGCCACCAAGGCTAAATCAGCAGCCTCAAAGCGTGCCCCTAGACTCGCAGCTATAGCTAGTAACTCCTGTACTTGTGCGGATAATTTGCTGATTTTATCTTTAAATAAATCCAGTGCTGAGTCAGGAATTTTTGTATGGCGTAATTGCTCATCATCCCATGCCCAAATGCCTTCTTTGTTTAAATGCAAATGCCTGTAGGTATGTAACCAGCGTAAGCTTTCATTAACGAATAAGGGGTTGCCTGCCGAAGTATGATAAATCACCTCGGATAAAGCCTGGGTACGGATAGGGTAAGTGTTTAAAATATAAGCACTCATTTGATTAACATCTTGTAGCCCTAGTGCTTCCAGACGAATTTCCAGTAAAGGACGGTTGGCTAGGTTAACTCGCTTAATCAAGCGTGTTAAACGATGACTGTCATCGACTTCATTATGTCGATACGCGCCTATCCAGAATAAATAGGGATATTCCATGTGGTTATCAAATACGCGCTCTAATAAGTCAAAGCTTGCGCCATCACACCATTGAAAATCATCAATAAACAAAGTTAAAGGGTGCTCTTTACAGGCAAAACAGGCGATAAATTTTCCTGCTGTATCGTTAAACCGGTTACGCGCTTCAACGGGGGGTAAATCAGGGACTTCTAGCTGCTCGCCAATAATTAATTCTAATTCCGGGATTAAGTCGGTCATTAAACGTCCATTTTCTCCCAGACGGTCATTTAATAGATCTCCCCAATAATCAAGCCTGCGACTGTCCTCAGTTAATAGTGTTTTAATTAAATAGCTAAAGGCCTGAATCAGGGTGCTATAAGGGATATGTTTTCTGAACTGGTCAAACTTGCCTGAGCAAAAATAACCGTGATTGCTGACAATCGGTAATTGCAATTCCTGAATTAAGCGTGTTTTGCCTATCCCCGATAAACCTGAAATTAATGCAGCACGAAATACGCCAGAACAGGATTTGCTATACTCTTCGAGCATACGTTTTTTTTCTGCATCACGGCCGACCATTAACGAAGGGATGGTAATTCGGTTACTGTAATCCTTGTGTTTTAAAGTGAATTTTTCGATCTGTTTTGCTGTCAGCCATTGCGACAAACAATGCTCTAAATCGACTTTTACACCGGATGCAGTCTGATAGCGTTTTTCAGGGGCTTTTTCTAACAGTAGCGCAACAATATCCCCGAGAATTTTGGGTATATCCGGGTTAATGCTTTCAACACGTGCCGGGATTTCGGCTAAATGTGAATGTAAAATGGCAATAGGGTCGGCAAATAAAAACGGCGGCTCCCCTGTTAAAGCCTCAAATAAAATCATTCCCAAGGCATAAAGATCGGTGCTGTAATTGACCGAGTATTTAATCCGCCCCGTTTGCTCAGGCGATAAGTAGGGCAGGGTATTTATGCGAAAAGTATCTGCATAAATAAAATGACTGAGCTGGTTAATATCCAGTACTCTAACATCATCAATTAATTGCACTGTCAGTGTTTCAGGGGTGAGCAAAATATTATTGGGTTTTAAACCTTTATGTATATGTCCTGCTTTATGAATTTCTTCCAGCTGCCCGGCAATGGCAATAACAATGC
>WTCN01000326.1 GCA_013138555.1 Methyloprofundus sp.
CTAGTCTTAGCTAACCTTGATGATATTGCTCATTTTCTGTGGTGAAGAAATATAGATAAAGAGGGGGAGCATAAACTTTGACTTTACTAATAACTGGGGGGCAGAGTAACATTTTAATGTATCTACTCATTATTAATGGGTGAATACCATTACGCCGCACGTCATCCACGCTTGACTGGGTAGCATGCAGGCATGACAGATTCTTCATGACTCAGATGCCAGTGGATAATGAGAAGTTACTTGGATTGAATATAACTATTTGTTTTTAAATTTAAAATTTATCCAAAAATATAAAACCATACTCGCTCAATGTGAGAAAATAAAGCAACATTTTATCCTCCTTATAAGCTTTGTTCCCCCTTTTTTTAAATAACCATCGTTAAAATATGAATACCAGTCCCATTCAAACCATTGCCAGACAAAGTAGCCTTGCAGCCCGCTCTTTATCATCAACCCCAGAGTCAGTACGCAATCTTGCACTTGCAAATATGGCTGATTCGCTTGCAGCGGTTAAACAACAGGTTCTGCAAGTCAATGCTCAGGAAGTCTTGCAAGCTCGGGAAGAAGGGCAGTCGGCTGCGATGATCAAACGTCTGACCATCGACGACAAAGTATTTCAGTACATGCTATCAAGGCTAAGAAAGGTGGCTCAACAAGCTGACCCGTTAAATCGTGTATTAGCAGGGCATACCAATCCAGCGGGACTACAGGTCTATAAAAAATCGGTGCCGCTGGGGGTTGTGGGGATTATTTACGAATCGCGGCCCAATGTAACGACCGATGCGGCGGCTGTCTGTATAAAAAGTGGTAATGCAATCATCTTGCGAGGTGGGTCGGAGGCGCTGAAAACTAATACGCTGCTGACTGATGCGATGATTAAAGGCGCTGTTGATGCTGGGCTTGCAGAACATGCGATACAGATTATCCGTATACCTGGGCATGAGGCGGTGGGTGAACTGCTGAAAATGGATGAATATGTGGATGTATTGATTCCGCGTGGCGGTAAAGGCTTGATTAAGCGCATTGCGGAGGGCACTCGAATTCCTGTTATCAAACATTATGACGGTATCTGTCACCTCTATATCGCTGAAGATGCAGACCCTGTACAAGCCGTCGATCTGGCGATTAATTCGAAATGCCAAAGTATTCAGGTGTGTAATGCATTGGAAACGCTATTAGTCGATAAACAATGTGCCGAACAAATGCTACCATTGCTACAGACGGCGTTTGAGGCAAACAATATCGAACTGCGTGGATGCGAGCAAACGCAAAAGATTTTGCAAGGGATCTCTTTGGCGACTGAAGAAGATTGGCATAGCGAATATTTGGCTCCGATCCTTTCAATAAAGGTCGTCGCAGGAATAGAAGAGGCTATAGCTCATATCAATCACTATGGATCAGGACATACTGATGGAATTGTCACGCAAAGTCTGAATATGGCGCAAAAATTTGAGCAACGAATTGACTCGGCATCGGTATTGATCAATGCGTCGACACGATTGGCAGGTGGTGGCGATTATGGCTTGGGGTCGGTAATCGGCATCAGCACGGATAAACTTCATGCGCGTGGTCCGGTTGGGCCTGATGAACTGACGACATACAAGTGGGTAGTTTATGGAAATGGTCATTTGAGGGGTTAGCATTCGGGAATGACTCATTTTTTCACGTTGTACGGGTTGCTGTACTAGTTTAAGGAATTCGGATTTAATAATATCCGCAAGTCTACGTTCTAATGTAGCCTGTATGGAGCTTGCGGAATACAGGAAGAGCAGCGTACTCACTTTCCCGTATTCCGCAAGCTCCATACGGGCTACACAACTATCGGGTTTTATTTAGTCTGATTCCTAAGTCCAGGGAAATATTGAAATTATGTTTAATGCCACATACAAGGTTGCCTACAAACTATTTTGGAAAAATTATTGATTATGAAAAAAGCAATTATATACCTACACGGATTCAACTCCGCATCACTAGATTTAGATGGCAATTTGCTAACTAGTAAGGAAAAACTTCTGCTTATGCAGGAGTTTTGCTTGCAAAAAGATATACTATTTTATACGCCTAATATTGATTACCGAGATTTTGAAGGCATCGTAGAGGATATGTTGTTTCAGTGGAATCAATATCTGGATCAATCCTGTGATGTTGTTTTTATGGGCTCGTCTATGGGCGGCTTTAGTAGTGAATATCTGGCAATGAAGACGGGGGGCAAGGCTATTATGATTAACCCTGCGATAACTCCGAGCGAATTACTGCCGCAATTTACCGGAGTGACTGAAAATTATGAGACAGGAGAGCCTTACTGTTGGGAGCAGAAGCATTGTGAACAATACCTGAAATATGAAAAAGAACTTGAAAGTAGCAGCCAGTCTATAGATAGAACTATTTTGCTGGATATGGCTGATGAGTTAATAGATTCTGAAAACACTCTAGCGAAATATCAGGATAAAGCAAATGTTGTGAGCTATGACGGTGGCTCGCATAGTTTTGAACATATGAGGCAGGCATTGGCGATAATTGAACCGGTGATATTTGATTGAGGGTTTATAAAAGTAGGTGTTCGATGTGTATGGCCCCTTAATAAAAAACATAAAACGCTTATAGGGTGTGCTGAGATACGAAGCGCACCTTTTAGCGCGATGCGCTTCGTGCCTCAGCACATCCTATGATTCAAAGTGGAAATTTAATGTCTGAGAGTCTATAGATTAAATTCTATGTCCCAGTATAGGAATCATGTAGGTGCTATTAGCTAATAGTTTTAGCATAACGTAATATAAAGCATAGGAAAGTGACATGTACCATGAACGCGCTGAGTGTGGCAACCTAGCAAAGCTTTTAGAACAGTTAGGCGCTGATCTGGAGCAGTATCAACGTTTTGAACACCCCGATGCCATGTGCAATGAAGATAGCTGGAAAACGGCTCTAGGCGGGGCTTTACCTGAACACGGCATAGGCTGTGCGCAGCTTATTGCTGATATGGGACAATATCTTATTCCCAACGGCTCGCAAATCCCCAAGCCGGGCTGTACTTCTTTTATTACGACGGGGGCTACATCAGCAGGCGTTCTAGCGGCATTGAGTGCCAATGTTGCAGCCCCGCAAAGAGTCGGTTTGACAGCCTTTAATTATCTTGAGGAAGTCTCCCTGCAATGGATGGCTGAGATGTTTGGCTTGCCGGCAGCAATGAAAGGCGTGTATAGCAGTGGCGGCTCTGTAGCGAATCTAGTTGCACTGGGCGCTGCCAGACAATGGGCATTTGAACGGCTGGGTATCAATGTGGCTGAAGAGGGCATACAAAAGCCTTGTCGAGTTTATGCCAGCAGTGCCTGTCACCGGACGATTCACCGGGCGGCTGCCGTGCTGGGAATGGGGCGCTCTGCTGTGGTGGAAATTGCAAACGATGAAAACGGGCGCTTATGCCCAAAGGCATTGCGTCAGCAACTGCAGGTCGATGCTAACAATGCTTGTGTCGCCGTTGCCGTGGTTGCCAATGTGGGAACGACTGACACTGGCGCGATTGATCCTCTGCGTGAAATAGGAAACATTGCCGCCGAATTCAATATCTGGTTTCATATCGACGGTGCCTATGGCTTGCCGGGTATTCTTGATCCGCGTATAAAACACCTTTATGACGGCTTGTTACTGGCCGACTCGGTGATTGTGGACCCTCACAAATGGTTGGGTGCGCCTGTGGGGATTGGTGCTACTTATGTCCGTGACCGCAGTATTTTAAATCGTGCATTTAGTCAGGGCGCGGCGGATTATCTTGAAGGTTCATTTACGGATAACAATATTCAAAGCTCCATGGATAGCATGGGTATTCCTTATCATGATTTTGGTGTTGAACTATCCGCACCGCCGCGCGGTACTGTGGTATGGGCGCTGATTCGCGAAATCGGCAAAACGGGGTTTCAGCAGCGCATCTGCCGACATAACGACATGGCACGCTTAGTCGCGGATCTGGCACATAAACACCCCAGTCTGGAAGTCGTGCAGGAACCTACTTTGTCCATCTGTTGTTTTCGTTATGTGAGTCAACGCGCACAAAATCTTAACGATCTGAATAGAAAGATACATCGCCAACTGGTACAAAATGCGCACAATATTCCTAGCACCACTATCATCAATGGCAAGTTGGTCATTCGTCCCTGTTTTGTCGGGGCGCGAACGACAGAGCAACATGCGAGAGAATTGGTAGATGAAGTTATAGCAACAGGTGATAAGCTGCTGGAAAATTGTTAAAGCAACTGCAGGCACTGGAAATTCACTGTGATGAGTCGATTGAGACTGATCTTTATAGTTTTTTCTGGTTACGTACAACTCTCAGTCATAGGAAAATAAAACTCGAAACATCAATGTGTTAAAAAACCGCGATTCCCGAGTTGTTTTAACCCCCATTCATATTGAAACTTGTAGTTTTATATAATGAAATATCCACAAAAACAATTCGATAAAAATGCTGCTCAAATAAGTAAAGAAACAGGTCGTCACTACCAAACAGTCATTAGTTGGGTGCATAAATATAACAATGAGGGAGCTGAAAGCCTGTTCTGTCAAAAAGTGGCGGTCGATTTCGATTACCCCTTTTTTTGAGCAAATCACAGAGGGATTGTCAGAAAGAATAAACCAAAGTCTTGAATATTCAAGGCAAGCCCCGCAAACGCGAGAAACTGTCTTTTACAAGAAGCCACAGAGGGTGAAAGACAAATTATCTATATTGATGAAGCCCATATTCAGTTAGATACGGATGAAGGTTATGGCTGGTCTGTATTAGGTAAAAGAGCCTGGGTGAGTTCAAGTTCAGTAGGGCGAAGGAAGGTCTCTTTTTTTAGTGTTTACCTCTATAATCAAGGTCAAACGAGAATTTATCCTTACCTGACTGCGGATACTGAAAGTAGCTGTGATGTCTTAAAAAAAATCAAGAGGAATTTGCCTTTAAAAAGGCGACTGTTATTTGGGATGATGCCCCGTATCATAAAAGTGACCTTGTGAAAGAAAAGGCAAAAGAACTGGGGGTTGAGCTACAACTTTTGCCCGCATATGGCCCAGATTTTATGCCTGTAGAGCATTTATGGCAATGGTTAAGAGAAGATGTCCTTGCCATAAGGATGAATGTGAACTTATTCAGCAAGTGAGAATATTTGAAAATAACATTAATGCAATACCTTTAGCTGTGGCTGATCGACTTTGGACAAAAACAAGTATTGATTTAGAAGAGAAAAAAATACGACTTTCAAAGTAGATGGGGTTTATATGGGATTATAGCAAAAATAAAATAAGTTGATTTGACAGGTTGTATGGAAATTATTTACCTGAATATTTATATTGATTTAATTTATATACTTTATTAGAATAATAAGCTAACTGTAGCCTCCAGATTTGATGAAATCTTACCAGTGGACTGTTGGTCTTGTTGATTTTTAAAGACTAAATATGAAGGTGAGCGACATTTTTTGCAGGGTAGAATAAATTAAATGATTGAAATTGAACTGAAGTGAAAACGATGAAAAAGATTAGGGGCTGCATACAATCATTAACTTATCTACTCATTTCTGGTGTTAGCTTACTTTGCAGTTTTCAATTGCAGGCAGCGGTATCGGATGTGACAGTCACTGATGTGACGACACGTGCCTTTTCAGTGGTGTGGGTGTCTGATGAGACGATTACTTCGGCAGATGTGCATATCTACAGCGATGCCAGTCGCGAGACTGAAGTGAGTGGTATGCTGAATATTAATTTAGTCAGTCCTGCAGTCGCTTTAGCGAATGGAATTGCTAAAATTGATGTGACGGGCTTAATTGCTAATACAAAGTATTATATTGATACGGAAACGACAGGCACTATCTCGGGGCAGGTTATGTTTCCCCTTCCTGAATCTCTCCCATTTGAAGTCAAGACGGCGGTATCAACAACGCGTGAAAACTCTGAGTCTGGAATTATAGTGAATGATTTAATTCAGTACGAGATATTTGAACCAGATGGCGCTACAGAATCACAAGGAACGTTGATGATGTTGAAAATTCCTGGCCTTTCTGCTTACCCTGTCACTGCCTTCGTTGGTGATGGCTTTTCAATTCCTAAAGCAGTGGTTGATCTAAACAATATTTTTGATGCCACCCGTCATAAAAATACCGCTGTAGAGGGGGGCTTAGTCATGGAAATATCAGAGTTTCGCGGTTTGCTTTGTGATATGCAATACCAGAAGCGTAGTTCATTACGTAGAGTCCCGAGTCATGAAGAAACCCCGCATATTAGTCAATTAGAAGTGCCTGATCCTTGTTTTTCACCCAGTGGTGTTGCAGCAGATTTTGATTGTAATGGGGTGATTGATCCCAACGATTTTACTCAGTTTTTGATGAATTTTGGTATTGCTCAACAAAGTTGCCAATTT
The DNA here is from genome assembly GCA_013138555.1 of Methyloprofundus sp. Taxonomy (GTDB): domain Bacteria; phylum Pseudomonadota; class Gammaproteobacteria; order Methylococcales; family Methylomonadaceae; genus Methyloprofundus. The sequence goes on from WTCN01000326.1 coordinate 6,392, forward strand.
AAAGCGGATTTTGATTTGTCTGCTGATGGCGTTATCGACCCTAATGATTTTACCCAGTTTTTAAGTGTTTTTGGGGCTGTGGAACAACAGTAAGGTAGGCAAAAATGAATATTAACGCTAGAAGAACGATGAACAGTGATAGCTTGATGACAGGGTTAAGAACTGTTTTATTGCTTGGTTTGATTTTGAATGTTTCCCTTGCAAATGCTGTGGGGCGGGCTTTTATTAGCCCTGCTACGATTGAGCCCAATGCCGATAGAGTGTTACGCTTTTCTGTTAATGTTGAAGGCGTGGATGCCCCAGGTTTACGAGCCTATGCTTATGAATTGGATTTTCAAAATACAGGGCTTATGCGTTTAGTCGACACTGCTTTAGTTAAAAATCCAACCTTTGGGCTGGATAATATTTCAGCATTTAGAGATAAAATTAGTTGTTCAACGCAGTTGAGAGTCACTGCACCTGAGTTAATGATACAAGAGCTAGCGGATGAGAGTGGTATTCCTGCGATGTCACTAGAATCAGGTCAAGGTTCAATGATGCTGAATAGCCAAGGAAGTGAGCCAATTAGCTGTGTGAGTAATGGTTTAATGGATGCTGATACAGGGCAATATGTGTGCGGAGCAGCAGGAGAGATTACTGAGCAGACAGGCAATGGTGTTATTGCTGAATATGTGTGTTATGTCGGGCCTGATGTGCCTGTCGATAGCACTATTAGCGTGACTTTAAGACGTTTTGTTAATGCCGCTGAAAATGAATTATCTGGGGTGATTAGTTTAAACCAAACGAATAGTCATTTTATGATTACAGATTTAACATCAGCGAATATTGTCGTTACTCAAGCGGTGAATATTGCACCTGTTGCAGATGATGATTCAGCACTCGTGAATGAAGATGAGAGTGTCAATATCAATATATTAGACGGTGATACTGATACTGAAGATAGTGTCCCTAGCGGTGCGGTGACAATCGTTGATATGGCGGGCAATGGTGTCGCAACTTTAAATATAGATCGTAGTATTACTTATACGCCACATAACAATTTTTTTGGTACAGATATCTTTACTTATCGCATTCAAGATAGTGCTGGAGCAGAGTCTAATATAGCCACAGTGACAGTGAGTGTGGTTGAAATTAATGATGCGCCTGTCGCCAATGTGGATACAGCGACAACGAATGAAGATACTTTAGTGACTATTGCAGTGCTGGATAATGATGCAGATATTGATAGCCCTACATTAGAGTTAGTGAGTGTGACTCAGGCTGATAATGGCAGTGTGTTAATTGTGGGAAATGCCTTGACTTATACGCCTGCTAGCAACTTCTTTGGTAGTGATAGTTTTACTTATACGCTGAGTGATACTGAGGGTGGAAGTGCCAATGCGACTGTGAGTGTTGCAGTGAACAGCGTGAATGATAGTCCTGTTGCTAACAATGACAGTACCAGTACTGACACGAATGTCAGTATTGATATTAATGTACTTAATAACGACAGTGATGTTGAAGATACTAAGCCTACAGGTGTAGTCAGTACTGTGTCATTGCCTAATGATGGCGTTATTTCCGTAGTGGGAGCCAGCGTAAAATATACACCTGATATAAACTTTAATGGTAACGATAGCTTTAGTTACCAAGTAAAAGATAGCGATAATGCCGATTCAAATATTGCGACTGTGACGATTAATGTAGGCTCAGGAAATGATGTGCCTGTCGCAGTTGATGATACGGCGGTTACCGATGAGGATGTGAGTGTCATTATTGATGTAATTGCTAATGATACTGATATTGAAGATTTAGGTGGCATCCCCGCAGGTGCGATTAGGATAGCGTCACAGCCTACTAATGGCAGTGTAGAAATTGATAATGGTGCGGTGATCTATACGCCAAATATTAATTTTAATGGTGAGGATATCTTTACTTATACTGTTAAGGATGCAGAGGGTGAAGATTCTAATACAGCAACAGTTCGTCTTGTTATTACTGCTGTGAATGACTTGCCTAGTGCGGTTATTAATGCCTTATTAAATGTAGAAACGGGCGTTCAAGTCAGTATTGATGGTTCTGCTTCAAATGATTTAGATAATGATACGATTGATTTTTCTTGGGTATTAAATACACCTGCTGGCAGTACCGCCAGTCTAAATAGTACGAGTGTCTCTAAGCCGCTATTTACACCCGATATTGAAGGGATTTATGAATTGACTTTAACGCTAACTGATAGTCAAGGAGCAGAGGCAATAGCAAGTGTAGAAATTACGGCAACGAATGCTGTGATAGATAATGTGGGACCAAATGCTATCGTTATTCCTTCTGCATTAGATGTATTTGTTGGGGAAGCGGTCAGTTTTGATGGTTCAACAAGTAGTGATCCTGATAGCTTTCCAAATTTAGAATTAAGTTATGTTTGGGAAATAATCGCGCAGCCAGTCGCTAGTGCAGCAGGTCTAAGTGATGCCAATACCCCAATTGCAGGCTTAGTGCCTGATGTTGCAGGAGAGTATCAGCTGCAATTAAGTGTTTCTGATGGTGAGATTGTATCCATGGCGCAAGTCCTTATTACAGCAACGGAGGCAAATGTACCGCCTGTTGCAAATGCGGGCGAAGACCAGGCACTAGAGCTTGGTCAAACTGTGCAGTTAGATGGTTATCAAAGCCATGATATAGATGACAGTTTTGATAGTTTGAGTTTTAGCTGGTCTTTAGCCAGTGTGCCAATAACAAGTAGCCTTAATGATAGTTCATTAACAGCTGCGGCAAGTGATAGTGCTAGCTTTATGCCTGATGTTGCAGGTGAGTACTTATTGAAACTGGATGTCACTGACCCTCAGGAAGCAACGAGTTCTGATCAAGTCTCTATTACTATAAGTGAAGTGATTGTTGCTGAGCCAGCAGATTTGGATGGTGATGGTGATGTTGATATGGCAGATTTGAATCGTATGAAACTAGACTTTGGTTTAACTGGGCTGGAGCCTGGGCATCCATCTGACTTAAACGGGGATGGGGCGGTTAATGTTTTAGATTTTAGAATGGCAGTTAGATTATGTACTCGGGCTAGGTGTGCAGAATAATAAAAATAAGAGAGTCAATGATGCTTTTAAGCTTGAATGGCTCTGTGAAATTAAGAAAATATTGAATAAATACAAGGAATCACAATGAAAATTAAAATGTTCTCTATGGTATTGCTCGTTTTGAGTAGTTGTTTTACCAATGCTCAAGCTGCGGTTATTTCGGTAGATACACTGCCAGGGCTTCCGACCATTGAAGGTAGCCGGAATATTATGACTAGCACGCCTTTTAGTGTGGATATTTTAATTACCGATGTGGCAGATTTTTCAGGTTTCGAATTTGATTTATTCTTTGATAGTTCGATATTAAAAGCACTTTCTATTACCAGTGGTGATATTTTTGGGACTGATACATTTGGGTTAGAAAATAGTGTTAATTCAAGTTCTGTTAGGTTGTCAGAGTTTTCAACAGCTATAGACGAGGGTATCAATATTACGACGGCTAATGTACTGGCATCAGTTAGTTTTGAGGTGGTAGGCTTTGGTATCAGCGCATTGACATTAAACAATATTATATTATCTGATTCTTTGGGTTCAGAAATAACTGCTAACACATTACAAAATGGGCAGATAGATTCTAAAGTGACTATTCCTGATCCCAACCCATTGTTTTTATTTATGATGAGTTTTTTAGCTATCTTTTTTTGGGCTCAGAAAAATACAGCATATAAATCTTTATAAAACGAGAGATCTGAGCCATATAGGCTAATAGGTTATTCTCATTTTTAATAAAAAATGTTATGAAAAAAAGATATTTAATACTATTCAGTTTATCTATTCTACAGGCATGTAGCGAACCTCCCACAGGGGAGCCAAACTATACCGATGAATATACAATATCAAAAAATTATCAGACTGTTTTGTCCGTTAAAAATAGTACAGGGCGTGAGTTAAAACGTGCGCGTATGCTTTTGTATATTCCTGTAGAAAAAGCTAGTTCTCAGAAAATGACCAAGTTAACTATTGATAAGCCCTATAAGCTAAGTAAAGATGGCGTGGGTAATCAGTTAGTCAATATCGACTATGAAAATCTTGCTGTTGATTATGAAGAAAGCATCCATTTAAGCTTTGAAATGCAACTTGCCAGTGATTTAAATGTGTTGCAAGAAGGCGATGTAGGGAATGGTTTAATAACTCGCTTAGATTTGCCAGAAGACGAAAAAGCACTCTTTGATAAATTATTAAAGGAAGTGCAAGGTCAAGACAATATCAATAAATTACAGGTTTTATCCGCGAGCCTTAAAAATAATATGACCTTACTCGATAGACAGGAAGCAATACATCAATACGGTGAAAGTAATAATGAAGCAAGCTTACAGCGCAAAATAGGTATTGTTTCCTTAGTCGATAAAAAGGCAACACTCAGAGGGCAGAGCAACTTATTATTAGCGATGCTTAGAGCTTCGGATGTCACCGCAAGGTGGGTCCTGGGGATTTCTAGTCAAGGAACGACACAGCTTAAACAAGCAGATGCGCAGTTATGGATACAGTATAGGGAGCAAGGACGCTGGCATTTATTTGATGTCAATGCAGGACAAGAAATTAAAGAATATACCGATAAAATCATTTTTAGAATTATTCCAGATTTGATTGAGCAAGAATTTACAGCACCAGAGCAGTTGTTATATGAAGGTGTTGGAGTGAACAAAGTTTAATCACTATAAAAATACGTTTTATAGTGGTTTATAAGAAAGTTGTATGTTGGGACGTTAAAATGAAGATCAATACACTGAGTTATTATTTTGTAGCAATTTTGTTGTTTGTGTTAGTTCCTGTGAGTAATGGCTGGGCGGCCGTTATAGAGCGATCGGGAACAATTTCTGCACATACGACTTGGAGTAATGAGGATGTGCAGTTAATTACGGGCAATGTCACCGTTTCCAGTGGGATTATTTTAACCATTGAAGCAGGGGCAGTGGTTAAATTTAATTCAGGACGCTCATTAACAGTGCAGGGTGCTTTAGATGCACAAGGAACAGCGATAGATAAGATTCATTTTACTTCTTATCGAGATGATAGCCTCGGTGGTGATACTAATGGAGACGGGAATAGTCAAGCAGAAAAAGGTGATTGGGGGTATCTCTATTTTACCAGTACCGTCACGACGACCTTAACAAAACTTAATTATCTTGATGTACGTTATGGCGGTTCAAATAACGTAGGAAATGTTTATATTTATCGGACGAATATAGCCATCAACAACAGCGAGATCAGTCACGGTAGTTCTTATGGCGTGCGCTCTTACGATGCCTCGCCCAGTATTACTAACAGCCAAATAAACGACAATAATAGCAGTGGGATATATCTTCGAGGGACTGGAAGTCCGCTTATTCAAGGTAATGGCATTACAGCGAATACTCATGGAGTTTACATTTATGACAATACCACACCCACAATAGACAATAACCAAATTACCGATAATACAGGCTGGGGGATTTACTACCGTAGCTCTCCTAGTGCGCCCGTTATCACCCACAATACCATTACAGGCAACCTGCAAAACGCCACACTTCCCGCGAGTGCCGTACCTAGTAGCAGTGATAACAATGTTCTAGCACCGAATGAAATTAACGGTCTTTGGATTCGAGGTGGCAATCGCCTAGAAGACCTACATCTAGCGCTGTTATTTTCAGGTGAAGCGCATGAATTAAATACCTATCAAATAGAAGGCACACTCACAGTTGGCAGTGGCACAACGATGACCGTTGATCCAGGTGTGGTGGTCAAATTTAACACAAATTCACGACTCGATATTAACGGCACATTGATTGCCGATGGAAGCGAAGCCCTACCCATCGCTTTCACCTCCTACCGTGACGACACACAAGGTGGTGATTTTAATAGCGATGGTTACGACAGTTCACCCGCAAATGGTGATTGGGGACGTATTACTTTCACCTCACAAGCTGTGGATGATGCCAGTGTATTAGACTATGTGACGGTGCAATATGGAGGCAGTGATCAAGGAAATATTTATAGCTATAAAACGAACTTAACGATTACTAATAGTCAAATAGCCAATTCTAAAGGCTATGGAATTTACAGTCGCGATGCAAACCTAACGCTCACGAATAACGAAATCTTTAGCAATGGTGATGATGGAATTTATTACTATGGCACAAATACCAGCCATATTACAGGCGGGCGTATCTTTGCCAACTTTGGTAATGGTTTAAGAGCGCAACATAGTACAGCCGTAACAATTAATGATGTTGAAATTTTTGCCAACGTAGGCCAAGGTATTCGCAGTAGCTCCAGTGCGGCTATAGAAGCGACAGGCAACTGGTGGGGAGCGGTTGACGGAGCCAGTGGTGATGAAGCGGGTTCAGGCGACCAGGTTTTAAGTACAGGCAGTGGTGGTAT
>WTCN01000129.1 GCA_013138555.1 Methyloprofundus sp.
GCATCCTTACCCGTACCAAATGGTGGAGCATAACATAATTCCAGGTCGCGTAAATGCTCTACCGTTGCCCCAAATTTAATGGCTGTAGCAATCACATCCACACGCTTATCGACATTGCCATGACCAATTGCCTGCGCACCCAGCACCCTGCCCGTTGGTTTTTCAAAGATTACTTTAAATCCCAGTTCTTCCGCATCCGGCATAATGCCGACTTTATCTTTAGGAATAATCTGTGCCCAGCCATAATCAATATTAAGATTCGCCAGAGCCTTTTCATTCAAACCTGTCGCTGCGGCATTATAGTTAAATACTTTGACCACCGAAGAACCGATAAAGCCGGTATTATTTACCACTTTTCCGTGTATATGGTCGGCGACCGAACGCGCCTGTTTTAGTGCTGGGCCAGCCAAAGACAGTTTAAAATTATCCTGGGTCAGGATATTATAAACTTCAATCGCATCACCCACCGCGTATATATCAGGGTCACTGGTCAAGAAATTGGGGTCAACTTTAATCGCTCCCGTTTTTCCCAATTCAAGCCCTGCCTGCTCAGCAAGCCCGGTCTCAGGTTTAACGCCTATCGACATCACAATCACTTCTGAATGAATCTCTTTACCTGATTCCAGTATCACTTTATTACTATCAAAGGCAGTGACTTTATCACCCACAATCAATTCGACACCGTTATCCATAATTTCTTTGTGCAAAATCTGTACTAATTCATGATCAAACTGATTCAGAACCTGTGGAAGTGCTTCGACCAGAGATACCTGATGTCCTGCTTCTATCAGGTTTTCCATGACCTCAATACCAATAAAACCACCCCCGATCACCGTCACTCTGGAAGGCTTGACCTGATGAATAAATTGATTGAGTCTATCAATATCAACAACATTTCTTACCGTAAAAACGTTGACTTTTTCAATGCCTGGAATGGGCGGCATGATAGGGTAAGCGCCAGGGGATAAAATAAGTTTATCATAAGACTCTTTATAGCTTTCACCACTGAGCAGATTCTTGACTGAAACCTCTTTATTTACTCTGTCTATGGACAATACTTCGCTATTGGTTCGTGCATCAATATTATATTGTCCCTTGAATTTTTCAGGATTCATCAATACCAGATCTTCAGCGTTTTTAATTTGGCCACTTAAGTGATAGGGTAAGCAACAATTTGAGAATGAAACATCAGGACCTTTTTCAAACATAATGATGTCATCTTCTTCGCCTAACCTTCTTAGTCTGGCTGCTGCCGATGCTCCACCCGCTACACCGCCAACGATTAAATATTTTTTACTCATAGCTTTTAGTTTCTTAATGGTTATTCTCGTTCCCCGCGCTCTGCGTGGGAATACATTTTTATAGGTTACGCACTTAAGGCGGGACAAATATTGTAGGTTGGGCTGCCGTCTTTTTGGCAACCCAACAATTCAATTAACCGACCTATATACTCGAAAATGTTGGGTTAGCTTGTTGCGCTGACTCTTAACAAGCTAGCCCAACCTACATGGTAAAATATCTCCTGTCCCATATTAAATGGGTAGCCGTTTTATAGCGTTTTACGTCACTGTATGCGCTCTTATACAGAACATAAGAGCCTGGAAATCAATTACTTAATAAGTCGTTATTTTTTGGCAGAAAGTATACCCACTTTTTCAGTTGCTCGAACCAGGTCCGCTAAAGATTCAACCTCCATCTTGCGCATAATCCGGGCCCGGTGCGTTTTTACCGTATTTTCACTCATCTTAAGATCATAGGCGATCTGCTTGTTCAATAGTCCAGTAGCGACAAGCACAATAATTTCATATTCACGCAGGGTCAAGGACTTAATACGTTGCTGCACCTCTTTTATTTCATTCTGCTCCCGTCTTGCCTCCCTATTCTGTTCGATAGCAAGATTAATGGCATCAAGAAGCTCCTGGTCTTCAAACGGTTTCTGTAGAAAATCCACAGCACCCGCTTTCATCGCTCTAACACTCATCGGAACGGTGCCATGCCCGGTAATAAAAATGATAGGTATAGAAAAACCCTGTTTTATTAGCTGATCCTGAAGATCAAGCCCGCTTAAGCCTGGCATGCGGATATCCAGTACCAGACAGCTCGGCTTATCTGGCAATTCTGACTCCAGAAAAGCCTGGGCAGATGCAAAGGTTTGCGTTTTTAACCCTACCGATTTGACCAGTTGTTCCAAAGAGTCGCGGATTAACTCATCATCATCAACAATAAATACATTAGCTTGGGGTAAGGTCATTTGTTATGCTCCTTATAAATAGGCACGCTAAAGAAAAACGTGCTTCCTTTATCAGGGTTTCGGGTCGTCCAGAGTTGACCACCATGCTCTTCGATTATTGAACGACTAATAGATAAGCCCATTCCCATCCCTTCGGGCTTGCTAGTATAAAACGCATCAAACAAAATATCTCCTTGTTTCTCATCAATACCGACACCATTGTCCCGCACAGATATTGTCAGCATATCCGGTTTTTCTCTCAACGCCAATACTATAATCTCACCAAGAGCATTATTTTCATCACTAATCGCTTCAATGGCATTGATAATCAAATTAAAAAGAACCTGTTGTAACTGTACCCGGTCACCGAATACAGGGGGAAGATCAGCGACAGCTCCTGATTTCAGTGAAATATTCTGCTCTCGGGCTATACTGCGCACAAGTACAATCGCCTCGTCAATAATATCCTGGACATCCAGACGCGACCGTTTAACCGGTTCTTTTTTCAAGGTCATGCGTATCCGCTGTATCACCTCTTCCGCACGTCTGTTACCAGCAATTATACCCTCCAGTGCCTTACTGGTCTCATCGGGTTCCGCTGGATCGTTTTTTAGAAAACGTAATCCTGCCTGAGCATAACTACGAATAGCAGACAGGGGCTGATTGAGTTCATGCGCCAGGGACGCGGCAATTTCTCCCATCGCCAGTACTCGTGATATATGCGCGCGTTCATCGCGAAGCTTTTGCGCTTCTTTTTCTGCACGACGGCGGCATCTATGCTGAATAAGCAAACCCATCAGAGCAAAAGCCTGAGTAAATATTATGACGCTTATAGCCACTATTTCCCATTGGTATTCCTCCCAGATGGATAGCTCTCGATAGCGGACAATACTGCCGGCAGGTAAGCTATCTTCATCAATAGACCAGCGTTTGAGTTGCCGCCAGTCAAATATTGTCTGATTACCATTCTCCATATCTTGCAAAGTGGTTAAGGGCTCTCCATTTAATACTTTTTTACCAATTTGAGCATATTTCCTTCCCTGATAGCCTGCACTCAGCAGATCTCCTCCTACGATGCCATATCCTAGATAAGTGTCTACCATTCCAAAGGTAGGTGCATTGGCTTTTTGTGAAACTTCAGTCATAACATCTCGTGGAACAAAGGATTGCCCATTGACATCACGAAACAATGATATAAAGAGAATTGCAGAGTTCTTAGGCAACTGCGTGACTTTTAACAACAGCTCTTGCTTTGAATAATCATCAAGATAGTGTATTGCGTAGCGGTCCTCGAATCCAGCCAGCGTTTCCAGTGCCAATATATCTGCTGCTGGCCAGAAGGAAGCCGCAGCAATAAGGCTCAGGATAAAATATTTTTTAAGCGTTTTAGGTATTTGCACTAGTTTGAGAATCAATATTTTATAGTTGCGCCAGCACCATCCCCTCCCCAGTTAAAGGCTAACAGACATCTATCAATCAGCCT
>WTCN01000298.1 GCA_013138555.1 Methyloprofundus sp.
GCAGTAATTGCACCGGCAGATGTCCCTAACAGTCGTCTGGATTTGCGTCGCTCATTTTTGAAAAATACTTCCAATGCGCCAACAAAAACAGAGCCTTTCGCACCGCCACCTTCAAATACCAAATCATATTCTTGCATTTTTATATCCTCATTTATCTCTACTAAAAAACAAGCTCAAACAATAAATCCCTCATCGCTATAAATTACATTTTGAAATTTGTTTAGTAAGCGATTAATATCAACTTTCCTATTGAAAAAATTAAACTATAAATCAGACTACACTCTTTACTTAAGAAACACATGACCCAAATGGGTCAAAATTTCATTTAAAAATCACCTACATGAGTAGCAGCTAATATCAATTTACCCTCTGGAAAAAATTAAGCTGCAAGTCAGACTACACCCTTTACTTAAAAAGCACATGACCCAAATGGGTTAAATTAGCGAGTATTTCACTTATCCGTTATCAAACCTAAATCAGGCTCATCAAAGGATCAAATAGAAATATAAAGTAGCCCGTATGGAGCTTGCGTAATACGGGGCATTCGAAGCACTGCTTTCCCGTATTACGCTAAGGCTTCATACGGGCTACAAAATGGAACTGTAAACTGATAAATGAAAGATGCCATCCTGAATTCTGCCTATCTACTTTTTAACCTTTCCTTAGACAGAATCACCTAGATCCCAATCTGAGCGGCTTATGTGCTACATTATGCATTGTCAATTATATTTCACAACTCACCGTTCGCTCATAAGTGGCGATTAGGTATTTATTTAAATTAAACTATAATTTTTCTTTCTCAGAAAAAAATGAGCGAACGGTGAGTTACAAAGCGCACCTTTTAGCACGATGCGCTTCGTGCCTCAGCACATCCTATGATTCAAAGTGGAAATTTAATTTCTGAAAGTCTATAAGTAGGATAATTTACATACAATGCTTGTAAAAAATCCCCCTAACGCCCCATGCGCCTATTATACGAACTCGTAATATTATTAATCAGTGCGGGATCGCCTGAAGTATCAAATTGAACGCGTACACTGCCGTCGGCCTGGGTACGTATATTTGCCGAAACTTCTACGCCATTACGGTTGCCCTGTATAATGCCTGCTCCGCGATTTTGAACACTAATACGCACTCCCTGATCAGAAAGCGCTCCCATTGCTGCTGACCAGGAACGGTCGAATTTACTTGCTGTGGTCGAGCTTGAGTAAACCACTGGCGCGGGTTGATAGTATGTGCATCCAGTCAACAGTGTTGCCGTTAAGGTGATAATGGTAATACTTTTCATCATATGCTTATTCTCTATTTTTGGTTTTTATTATGGGGCTTTGTAGCTTATTATCTGCTTCAAGCTTTATCCACATACCGTCAATGCCATGCCCTTTTACACCACAGAATAACCAGTATTGGCCTGCCTTTGAGATAAAACTCAGGGTATCACTTTCATTGGCAAATAGTGGGGCAATGTAAGCGCGTTTGATAGTAGAAAACTGGCCTGTTAATTCATCGGGTATATCGTCATTGACAAAAGGTCTGGTAAGGATAATATCATGCGTGCTATTAGCATCCCAGTTCGTCAGGGAAATTCTGATGAGCCAGTCGACAGGAACTTTCAGGCTTATATTGCCTTGGTAGTAACCATTATAGTTATAGCCATTATTATTAGCATTTTTTGCGGCAATCAGTTTAAAGTGAGCCTGTTTCTTAGCGCTGTCGTAGGATAGCCATTCAGGTATTAATACATCGGCTTTGGGTGCATTGAGGCTTGCACTTAAGAAAACAAGTAAAGAGAGCAAAACTGTCTGTAATCGTTGCATTGATTTAATCATCAAGGGTAAACACGGCAACTGTACCCCCTCGGGGTGCATTGATTTGGGCATTGCCGCCTGCAGCGACAGCAATATGTAATTTACCGTCTATTTGATAAGCCATAGGGGCAGCATTAACACCTGCACCTGCCTGGAATTGCCACAGTTTTTTTCCCGTTTTGGCGTTTAATGCAAAGAAATAGCCATTAGATTCGCCACTGAATAATAAATTACCCGCTGTTGCCAAAGTGCCGCCAATCAAGGGTTTTTCGGTTTTATATTGCCAGACAATTTTGCCGGTATCTAAATTTACCGCACTAATATTACCCGATTGTTTTTTTCCTGGAATAACTTTAAAGGCTCCGCCTAACCATAAGCGTCCTTGTCGCCAGGGGACTGGTCGGACTTCGTAATACATGGGTTGATGAAATTAGCGTAATAGATGATATGTGAGCGAGGGTCAACGGCTCCGGGTGACCAGTTTACGCCACCATTTGCGCCAGGTAGCATTTCTGTTCCCTGGCCTTTACTCGGTAGTGCAAATAGGTTTTTTTGTTCAACCATCGGCTCTGAACGCCGGATAAGTTGCCCGGTCTTTATATCATGCACATAAACCCAGCCCGTTTTACCCGCATGAACGACAACAGGAATAGTTTGGCCTTGTTTATTATGGGCTTGCGTTAAGACTGGTGGAGAGGCTGCATCTAAATCCCAGATATCATGGGGTAAATATTGATAGCCCCAGATCATTTTTCCTGTGTTGCTATCTAAAGCGACAATAGATGCTGACCAGCGATTATCCCCCGGCCGTTGACTGCCATCTAAATCAGGGGCGGGATTACCAATCGTGGCGTACAGTACGCCTGATTTTTCATCAATGGTGACTGGCATCCAGCTAGAGCCACCGCCATGCTCCCAGGCATTATCAAATTCACCTGAAGCAATAGCGGCTTTTTCGGCGGCGATATCACGGTGTAAATCATTAATACCATCTGCTTTTTCAGCAAAAATACCGTACCAGCCTTTGCTGCCATCAGGCTGAACTTCATCGGGCTTAGGAATGGTATACCAGCGCCAGACGAGTGCGCCCGATTTTAAATCATAGGCGCCGATAAAGCCGCGTATGCCATATTCTGCTCCCGCAACACCAATAAAAATTTTATCCTGAAAGATAATCGGCGCACCTGTTTCTGAATAGCCTTGTTCAGAATTGGCGATTGTTGTTTCCCAGACAAGTTTGCCGGTATTTTTATCTAATGCGACCAGCATTGCATCCAGTGTTGCCATAATGACGAGATTGCCACTGATAGCTGCACCTTTGCTATTAGGGCCGCAACAGTAAATAGTCGTGCCTAGTTTGTGCTTATAGCGCCACAAACGTTTCCCGCTACCTGCATCCAGCGCATAAATATGGTTATAAGGTGTAGTGACATACATAACGCCGTCTTTGACGATCGGTGTATTCTCAAAGGAGCCAACAACCCCTGTTTGAAACATCCATTTTAATTTTAATTGCTTAACATTGCTGGTGTTGATACTGGGGTCATCAATAAAACGATTTTGAGCGAGACCTCCGCCATAACTAGGCCATTCTAGTGGTTCAGCGGCTAGACTAGTAGCAAATAAAATGTTGATAATTAATAATAGGGCTTTATTCATAGCTTTAGTTTGCTGTTAACTGGTTTGCTAATAAAGTCTTCAAATTCATGGTGAGGGAGTGGTGGACTATAATAATAGCCTTGTATATATCGACAATGATGCTTTTTTAAAAACATGAGTTGTTCAGCGTTTTCAACCCCTTCGGCAATCACTTTAATATGCATTTTATTTGCTAGACTCAAAATAAGCTCTACCAGCATG
>WTCN01000271.1 GCA_013138555.1 Methyloprofundus sp.
TATTACGGTTCCCATTTAGATAAAGCGGCTACCAATTTAAGGTGGGGCAGTGAGCGTATCAATTGTAGGTGTGGATTTATCCGCACTGCATGATGGTTCGTGCAACGCTAAAAAGTGCAGATGAATCTGCACCTACATTATTATAGTAGCGCACTTAAATGGGAACTGTAATAAAATGATGGGTTTCGCAAAAAGACGCTCTACCCATCCTACATAATTCATTGAAAAAAGCTTTATCTACAAGTGATTTTTTTGTGTAGATACCTATAGGATAGTACCTTTAACACTTTGGAGAAGACCATGTTGAATAGTGACGATAAAAAAGTAACGGAGGAGCCTAAAACAGGGGATATTATTTTCTGGGGTATCTGTTCAGTACTTATCTTGTTGATTATTTTAGGCTCTGTTTTATCCCCATTACTTGGTTATTTATCGCGCTTAATCACTGGCTGTTAGTCACGTAAGGCATTTTTAATTGCCCCCGAAATTTTTTCTTGCATCACTTTAGCCCACCAAGGTTGTGGGAAATTCCAGCCAATAAATGCGCCCATTAATAGTAAGAAAAGTGTACCCATGTTTAGTCCTTATTTTATCTATGTATGTATCTTTATACTGAGGTCGTGACGTGGAAAAACAAGGTGTAATACCAATCCCAATAATTAATGACTTTAACACCGTCACTCGCATTAAGTTAAGCTTTTTATATAGAATGTGCTGAGGCACGAAGCGCATCAAAGGCAAAAAAGATGCGCTTCGTGCCTCAGCACATCCTATATTTCTCCTTAACTTAATTGCTGTGTGGCTAGCGTGGGCACAAGCTTTATCGGGAGTCTATGCTTAGCCTAGACTTTTAAATCGGTAAACTGAAAACTACGCCCATCAAATAGCCCTTGGTCGCTGAGTTTTAATTCGGGAATGACTAATAAAGCCATAAAAGAGAGCGTCATAAACGGTGCGCGTAATGGCGAACCTAATTGCTTTGCGGCTTGATCTAATTCGGTGTAACGTGCGGCAACCGTATCGCCGTCTTGGTCGCTCATTAAGCCTGCAATCGGCAGGGGCAATAAGTCAACCTTGCCTTGTTGGGCAACGGCGATACCGCCTTGCTGGTCAATAATACGGTTAACCGCTAAACACAGTGAGTCTATATCGGCGGCAACGGCAATAATATTATGTGAATCATGCGCCACGGTAGAGACTAGCGCACCTTGCTGCAAGCCAAAGCCATGAATTAAGGCAATACTGGGGGGCTTCGCTTGATAGCGGTTAATCACCGTGAGCAATAATATATCTCGCTGAGTATCGGGCACTAAATAACCTTGCTCAGTGCTTGCCGCTGTTTGCCATTCTTCGGTCAGTAGTTCGCCATCAAAAACTTTAATCACGCGCACTTGATCGACAGCAGAAATAAGAAAATCAGTTGCCGATACTTTACGCGCGTTAAATTGATTACAAGCAGGGGTGTCAGTTGAGACGATATGGCTTTTACCCTTTTCCGCAACAACAGCGCCTGAGATCCATGTTTTCAAAGGTTTTAGTTCGTGTAAACCTGCCAGTTCAACGGCATCCATCGCATCCCCGACCTTTAGCTGCCCCACACTTAAGCCATAATGTAAGACTGGGTTAATACAGGCACAACGTAAAACATCAAACACAGAATGTCCTAATGCAATTGCTCTTGCCGCTAATTGATTAATATGCCCAGCTTGCAAATCATCGGGATGTTTATCGTCACTGCATAGCATGACTTGTTCTGGGTAAAGGCTGATCAAGCTATGTAAAGTATCAAAATTACGTGCTGCAGAGCCTTCACGGATTAATATTTTCATACCTGCAGCTAGTTTAGCTTTTGCCTCGGCTAAGGTGCTGCATTCATGGTCGGTACTGATACCCGCTTGTGCATATTGCTCAACTTGTGACCCGCTTAAGCCTGGCGCATGCCCATCAATGGGACAGGAATAAGATTGGGCGAGCGCTAGTTTAGCTAATGTTTTAGGTTCTTTATTGAGTACATCAGGGTAGTTCATGACCTCGGATAAATAACTCACATCACCCGCTTTAAATAAGCCTTCTAAATGCTCGGCATTTAAGACTGCACCAGCGGTTTCAAACGGTGTAGCAGGGACACAAGAGGGCGCGCCAAAAAATATTTTAAACGCGGTTTTTTCAGCATTATCGAGCATAAAACGCATGCCTTCTAAGCCCATGACATTGGCGATTTCATGCGGGTCAGATACACTAGCGACCGTACCATGCCGTGTTGCTAAACGCGAAAACTCTACAGGAGTCAGCATAGAGCTTTCTATATGAACATGCGCATCAATAAAACCAGGGATAAGATAAGAGTAGGCTTTATCTTCCTCGGCAAGTGGGGTGATTGCTTGGATAATGCCTTTGTCCCAACTCAGTTCTGCTAAAAATATATGCTGTTGCAGAATATCTACGATATTGATTTGAATTTTTCCGCTGCGATTATTCATGGCTTTTTTTAGTAGGAATCGGGATATTATCTTTTGGATGTTTTTTATTGTTCCATCTTAAATTTATAGCCGACACATTTAACGCGGGACACTATAGTAGGGTGTCGCACTGCGTACCTTTCGCCAGCATGAGGTATGCGGTGAATACCCTACACACTGTTTGTTCCGTCTTAAATATGTAGCCTGATTTTTAAATTGATTTTATTCTAACCGCGTAATTAATAATGGAGTGGTCTAGGGCATCACTTGTACTAATGAAGTGGGGAGGGCTTATTGCAAGCTTTTTTTCTTCCCCATGGTGGTGATAATTTTTCCCTTCAGAAATGCCTTTTGTCACAAGGTCATGACCATTAACATAGCGTATATGATTAACGGAATTTCCTTTCAGTTCTTCAGTAATATTAACTCCCACTCTAGGCTCACCAAAGGTGACTATCGCCTCAAATTCATAATACATTCCAGAAATAAGCGCTATCGCTGCACCTAAACTATGCCCTGTCGCATAGACTTTACTCGCTTTAGCTTGATTTAAACTTTCTTCAATACCTAGTTTCCATAGTGATTCGGTAGCATCACAAAAGCCTGTATGTAGCGTGGCACCTCTAAAGGATTTAGTCCATATTTTCATATCAACAAATAAATCCTGTCTCTCAGACGGCTCTGTGCCACGAAATGCAAGTACAGCAACCTCTAAAAACGTCGCTAAAAGTGCTTGTCCTCCTGAGCCATCATCATAAAAAATAATACTAACGCCATAAGCACCTAAACGTTGGTTAATGGCCTGCTCATCATAGTAAGCAATATGTGAGAAATTAGCGAGCATCCAATCTCGCTGATTTACCCAAGCCTCTTCAAATTGTTTTTTACTGTTAATGCCATAAAATGATTTATACTTTCTGGGATTGGAAAGAGCATCATTGGTTCTTCCATCATCAACAACGTCTTTTGTACCATCTTCTGTAGCCATGTTTATTCCTCAGTTAGTTATTATTTTCCTACAAGGAAAGAGCTTAATAGTGCTCAGGTTTAGTTGTTCTTGTAGGGGCTTGACCTAATAGGCTTTATTCTAAAAAAGCCAGTACTTATTTATACTCCGCTTTAGGTTTGTTCACCCTAGTACCTGGCCCTCTTTTGGGTGGTCTAGTTGTTTTTTTGGCGTGCGGCGCTGGTTTTCGTGGCGGTCTTGGTCTAGGCTTGGGCTTAATGATTTCAGCTAATAAATCTTCGCTCACTCGCTGTATGTCAATTTTCTGTTTAATATAGGCTTCTATATCAGGCATCGAGTACGCGTACTCTTCACAAATAAAACTAATCGCCTCACCTTTCGCACCAAATCGAGCTGTACGTCCTATTCTATGGACATAATCTTCTGCATCTTGTGGCAGATCAAAGTTAAAGACGTGAGAAACATCAGGAATATGTAAGCCGCGCGCAGCAACATCAGTTGCAATCATAATAGTCACTTTGCTTTCTTGAAAGTCCGCCAGTAAGCGTTGACGCTTTTCCTGTGGAACATCGCCGCTTAATAAGGCATTTGGGTGGTCATTAGCAGCAAGGTAGTCGGCTAATTTTTCAGCACTACGCTTAGTATTGACAAAAATAATACTGCGTACGGGCTTGTGTGAATTGATTAAACCAATTAATAAAGGAATTTTTTGCTCATTAGCAGGGCAGAATGCAAACTGCTTGATAGAACCTGAAGTGACTTCTTCCGCTTCAATTTTAACCATCACAGGCTGGTTCATGTGCTCATAAGCTAGCTCGGAGACTTTAAACGATAAAGTGGCGGAAAATAACATGTTTAAGCGTTTATCGGGGCTAGGCATACGGTTAAGCAAGTAGCGTATATCTTTGATAAAGCCTAAATCAAACATTCTATCGGCTTCATCCAAAACCATCACTTGAATATTGTCTAAAGAAAAGGCTTTTTGGCGATAAAAATCAATGAGTCTACCCGGTGTGGCAATCATAATATCGACATTACCCTGTACTGTTTTTAATTGTTTTTGGTAATCTGTGCCGCCATAAATCAAGGCTAAATTAAAATTTAAATGCTTACCTAGCAATAAAGCATCTTTATGTATCTGAATGGCTAGCTCACGCGTAGGGGCTAATATAATCGCGCGTGGATACTTTTTAGTTTCACTTTTATCGTTTAGCAAGCGTTGGAATGCCGCTAATAAGAAACTCGCTGTTTTACCTGTACCTGTTTGTGCCTGTCCTGCCACATCCCTATCCCTAAGGGCAATGGGGAGCGCACGGTCTTGAATAGGCGAGCATTGCTCAAAGCCTGCATCCTTTAGTCCGTGCAAAATAGGCTTGGAAAGCTCCAAGTTGACAAAATATGTATCCGTTAAGTGTGTATTCTTCATCAGTATAGAATACAGCAAACCCCCTTTGTTTGCACTGCCTCCTAGCTGTAATTTTATTTACTCATAAACTTTAAGGTGAAAAAAAAACTAAAAAATATTGACAAAATATTGCGATAAAGGGATATTATCGACTTGTAAAATAATTTGGAGAATAGCGTGAGTGACTCAGTCCTTCATGTAACTGATAGTAATTTTGATGAACTTGTTTTAAAGGCTGGCACGCCTGTGTTAGTTGATTACTGGGCGGAATGGTGTGGCCCTTGCAAAATGATTGCCCCCGTTTTGGATGAAATAGCCAAAGAATATGATGGCAAAATTACGGTTGCAAAGTTAAATATTGATGACAATGCTGCAACACCAGCGCATTATGGTGTGCGTGGTATTCCAACACTGATGCTATTTAAAGACGGTGATGTAGAGGCAACTAAAGTTGGCGCGTTAACAAAATCGCAGCTTGCTCAATTTATCGACGATCATATTTAAGTCATAAAAAATTAAAAAATAAGATTTTATAGTCCTCCATAGTGACGTATTGTTTCTACAGCAAGCTTTCACTAAGTCTGTAGGCGCAGAAAATAACCGTGCATTAGCGACTATTTGTAAATTCTATTTTTTAAGCCTAAGTAAGCGGGGCGCAAAAATAATTGTGACCCCCTTATTTTAGGTGTATACTTTATCAACTGGTGCTAAGCTCTTTAGCGCTCTCTGCATTTATGCATCTCAAAATAACCGCATCTAATATTAAGCTGAGATTATCTATCACGGCGCAGATACCCCATATCCCAATACCCCATTAAATTCCTTTTGTATGAATCTTACTGAATTAAAATTAAAACCAATCACCGAAGTTATTGCTCTTGCTGACAGCCTAGGGATTGAAAATGTTTCCCGCTCCAGAAAACAAGAAGTTATTTTTTCTATCCTTAAAAAACAAGCTAAAAGTGGCGAAGATATTTATGGCGATGGTGTCATAGAAATCTTACAAGATGGCTTTGGCTTTTTACGCACACCAGGCAGCTCTTATCTCGCAGGGCCAGACGATATTTATGTCTCCCCTAGCCAAATCAGACGCTTTAGCCTACGCACTGGTGATACCATCAGTGGAAAAATAAGACCTCCTAAAGATAACGAACGCTATTTCGCAATGCTGAAAGTTGAAAAAATCAACTTTGAAGCCCCCGAAAATGCAAAACACAAAATCCTCTTTTCTAATCTAACGCCTTTATTTCCTAATAAACGCTTTATCATGGAACGTGGCGATGGTAGTAGCGAAGATTTAACAGGACGGGTGATTGATTTAATCTCACCGATTGGTAAAGGTCAGCGGGGCTTGATTGTGTCGCCCCCTAAAGCTGGTAAAACCATGATCCTGCAAAGCCTTGCTCACGCCATTGCAGAAAATAATCCTGAATGTTATATGATCGTTCTGCTGATTGATGAGCGTCCTGAAGAGGTGACAGAGATGGAGCGCTGTATCCGTGGCGAAGTGATCTCTAGTACCTTTGATGAGCCAGCAACACGACATGTACAAGTCGCAGAAATGGTGATTGAAAAAGCCCGCCGTTTAGTTGAGCATAAACACGATGTAGTTATTTTGTTAGACTCATTAACGCGTCTGGCTAGAGCTTACAATATGGTCGCGCCTTCTTCTGGAAAATTACTTTCAGGTGGAGTCGATGCCAACGCCTTAGAAAAGCCTAAACGCTTTTTTGGTGCGGCACGTAATATCGAAGAGGGAGGTAGTTTAACGATTATTGCCACGGCTCTTGTTGATACAGGGTCACGCATGGATGAAGTGATTTACGAAGAATTTAAAGGCACAGGAAATATGGAGCTGCATTTAGATCGTAAAATTGCAGAAAAACGTATTTACCCAGCGATTCATATTAACCGCTCTGGAACACGTAGAGAAGACTATCTAGTCTCGCCTGAAGAGTTACAGAAAACATGGATTTTACGCAAAATTTTACAGCCTATGGATGAGATGGCAGCTTCAGAATTTATTCTTGGTAAGCTTAAAGATTTTAGAACAAATGTTGAATTTTTTGATTCAATGCGTCGTTAATTTTCGCGACTTAGCGAGATAGATTTCTCAGCCCTGTTCAGAATAACGAGGAGAACATTATGCAAGCCTTAAAAACTTATTTGTTGGCTGCTAGCTTACTTTGTCTTACGCCACAGCTTGCTGTTGCTGATGACTATGTTGATGATACGATTGCAGAAGAAATGGGTTATGCAGACGAAGTCCTAAGTACTGACTCTGAAGTGTTAGAAGAGACAGACAGCGATCTTTTTACCGAAGATGAGCTAGATGACAGCCCAGCTGCTGTAGAAGCTGAAATAGCGACTGGTGCGGAAGCAACTCATGACCACAGCCAGATGCTGATGGATGAAACTGAGGTGACTGAGTCAGGGTTTACGGGCAATAGTATTGCATCAGAAATTTTGATTCGCCCTGTTGCTGTATTAGGCAGTGCGGCGGGTTTTGCCTTTTTTGTGATTGCTTCACCTGTTGCTGCTCTTGCCAGTATTCCAGAGCCACATGATGCATGGGACACTACATGGAATGACTTGGTTGTCGTACCTTTTGATTTTGCTTTTCGTCGCCCACTGGGTGATTATGCAGCTGAATTGAATCAAGGCGATAATATTTAAGGGATAATATTTAAGGGATAAGCGTCTAATAAGTTCTGAGCCTTAGAAGGCTTGAAAGTATAAAAGACACTGCAAGGTGGGGCGATCATCGGACTGCATGCCTTTTAGGCACGCAGTGAAACCCATAATGATGGGCTGCACAAAAAGATGTTCTACCCACCCTATATTTAGTCGATTGATTTTATTTGAAAATAATTCTTAACATCATTACCGTCCCGCAGTTTTTTTAACGGGAATCCACTGCTCAAGCCTACAGTCCCTGCATAATCTCATGCACTAAATTAGGTCCTTTAAAAATAAGCCCGCTATAAATTTGTACTAAATCAGCGCCTGCCGCTAATTTTTCCTGCGCATCCGCAGTATTCATAATCCCTCCTGCGGCAATAATAGCAAGCTTCCCCTGTAATTCATCCGCCAAACGACTGACCACATAAGTGGCTTGTTGCTTCACAGGCGTACCGCTTAGACCGCCTGCTTCATCAGCGAATACATGACCTTGTATTGCACTACGGTCTATCGTTGTATTCGTGGCAATCACACCATCAATCGAGAACTCCATTAATAAACTCGCAATATGCTGAATTTCATCGTCATTTAAGTCAGGGGCTATTTTAACCACTAGCGGCGTGTATTTATTATGTTGCTGCTGTAGTGTTTGTTGCTCTTCTTTCAGCGCAGACAATAGCTTTTTAATTTCATCGCCTTGCTGTAATTGGCGTAAATTCTTGGTGTTTGGCGATGAAATATTAATGGTAATATAGCTAGCGGCTTGATATGCCTTACGCAGACAAATAAGATAATCTTCAGTCGCTTGCTCTATCGGCGTATCAAAATTCTTACCAATATTAATCCCTAATACACCTTTATATTGGCTTGCGGTGACTTGTTGTAACAGATAGTCAACCCCTTGATTATTAAAGCCCATACGATTAATAATCGCGTTATGACTAGGCAGTCTAAATAAACGTGGTTTAGGGTTGCCAGCTTGTGGGCGTGGCGTGACCGTGCCTATTTCTATAGAGCCAAAACCTAAGCCCGCTAAGCTATCAATATAATCGCCGTTTTTATCTAGGCCCGCCGCTAAGCCTACAGGGTTAGCAAATTCTAAGCCCATAACCATAAGAGGCTTAGTCATGATGGGTGGATTCAGTACGCGATCTAAACCACACTGATGTGCAATATTTAATAATTTTAAGGTCAAATAATGCGAGGTTTCTGCATCTAATTGAAATAATAGCGGTTTAACAAGAGGGTAGTAATTCATAAGATTAATGCTTAGCAGATAATTGATAAGGAGCGGGGTCTAGCTGGGGTGTTTGTTTGGTGACTAGGTCATATAGCAGTTGTGCAGACGCAGGCCCCATAGCAAAGCCATTTCTAAAGTGCCCCGCGTTAATCGCGAGGTTGCTTATTTCTGGGTGTTTGTCTATATAAGGGATGCCTTGCTCTGTGCCTGGGCGTAAACCTGCCCAATGATGAATAATCGGCGCAGAGGCTAAAGCAGGTAATAAATTTTTTGCAAAATAAGCTAAAGACTGACTCGCTCCTGCTGTTGTGGTTTTATCAAAGCCTGCCGATTCAACAGTGCTACCACATAAAATTTTGCCATCCAGCCTAGGAATTAAATAGCGGTCATTTTCTAAGATTATAGTGTCTAATGTACCGATGGGGGCCTCTAAGAGTATCATCTGTCCTTTAGCAGGAAAGATCTCGGGAGCCACGGTATTTTTGCCTAATAACTGCGTCCATAAATCAGTCGTCCATGCCCCTGCTGTTAATACCAGCTGATTAATGGCAAAGCTTTCTGTCGCGCTAGAAATCTCGACAATACGCTGATTTTTTAGCTGAATTTTTTCGATGGCGCACTGCTCTACAATCTTAACGCCACGTTGAATTAAATCCTGCTTAAGTGCCTTAAGTAAACGTGGGTTTCGCGCTTGTGCAATCTCAGCTAAATATAAAGATTGTGGATTAGGCTGTGGAAAACGAGCCTGTAAACTAGCGGGGATAGGGGAGGGGTTGAATCCATAGCGCTGACACCAGTTTTGCGCTTGTTGTAAATCTGCAAGCTGGGTCATTAATAAACCGCTGACAGTGTAATCAGAGTCTAAACCTGTAGATTCAATTAGTGTCTGTGCCAGTTCAGGGTAGGCTGCAATGCTGGGAATCACTAATTCGCTAATCGCATCTGCTTGCCGCCAAGGATATAATGGCAATAAAATACCACCACCTGCCCAAGAAGATTCTTGCCCAATACTATTTTTATCTATCAGTGTCACTTGTGCGCCTGCTAAAGCAAAAATTCGCGCACTCAATAAACCAGCGACACCGCCACCCACAAAGCATATATCGGAAATAGAAGACATAAAAACCAAGTAAAAAAAATAAAAGCTTATTATACTGTGCGTAGTATAGATGACCTTATTATTTTTCTCCTCCTTAACTGACAACGCCAAAGACAATGATATGAAAACAATTGCTTATCAACTAAATAATGATGCTCAAACAGGGCAGTTTATCGAATTAGAACAGCCGCAACCGCAAGCGGAAGGGCATGACTTACTGGTTAAAGTAGAAGCAGTTTCCGTTAATCCGATTGATTATAAAATACGCCAACAAATCAATGATCCAAAAGCAGAGCCTAGAGTATTAGG
>WTCN01000263.1 GCA_013138555.1 Methyloprofundus sp.
AACACATTAAACCCACGATAACCTTAACCCCTGATGGAGAAAAATTTAAAACCGACTTTCGCCTTTTTGTCTATCGTAATAAAGTCCTTAACGTCTGCGCCCGACTTTATCAGGGGCAAGTAACAAATTTACGCACACATAAGGGTGGATTTAGTAAAATTAAACTGGTCAGAGATATTGTAGAACAGACATCAGCCCGCGACTCTACAGCGGCAATAACGGACCAAAGCCTTATTGAGATATAAACACATAGCATAAAGTTTACGTTCTAATGTAGCCTGTATGGAGCTTGCGGAATACAGGAAAGTTAAATAATGGAAAAAATATCAAAAAAATGTGAAACTATAGTAAAGCTCAAACCTTAAATTTACTCTCTATGTCACTTTATTTAAAATCATTTATTATTTTGCCCGCTTTACTTATTACAGCCTGTACATCAAATCCCCCAACTATGGAAAAAACCAGTATTATTCAAAGCCAGAATGACAATAGACATTACCAGACTTTCACTCTGGATAATGACTTAAAAGTACTGATTATCTCAGATCCGGAAACAAAAAAAGCAGCCGCTTCACTTGATGTCTTTGTCGGTAGCTCAAGTGATCCGGAAGATCGTGCAGGACTTGCTCATTTTCTTGAGCATATGTTATTTTTAGGGACTGATAAATACCCTGACCCTGATGAGTATCAAATATTTAGCGCACAACATGGTGGTTCACGCAATGCTTTTACCGCCAAAGAACATACCAACTATTTTTTTGATATAGAAAATTCCTCTTTAGAGCCAATGCTGGATCGCTTTAGCCAGTTTTTTACTGCCCCTTTATTTAATGCCGAATTCGTTGAACGCGAAAAAAATGCCGTCAATTCTGAATACCTAGGCAAAATAAAAACCGAGAACCGTCGCTTTTATGCGGGCATACAACAGGCTTTTAACCCTCAGAGCCCGTATGCAAAATTTAGCGTAGGCAGCCTGGAGACCTTAGCCGATAGAGATAATCAATTGGTACGTGATGACCTCCTCAAGTTCTATAAAACACATTATTCAGCCAATTTGATGAGCCTGGTTGTGCTGGCAAATGAGCCACTGCCGGTCTTAAAACAATGGGTGACCGATAAGTTTTCCGCGATCCCCAACCGGCATGCCACGAAAAAAATGTTTAGCGAGCCATTATTGACTAAAGCTCAAATGGCACACCAGATTGATATTGAATCCTTACAGGAAAAGCGTAACTTGACGCTTATTTTTCCATTACCTGAAACCCGCTCTTATTATCTTGCCAAACCCAGCGTTTATTTTCAATCACTCATCGGGCATGAAGGCGAAGGTAGCATTCTTAGCTTATTAAAAGAAAAAGGCTGGGCAGATGGACTGGGCGCATCGACGGGTCTTAGCAATAATGCACAAGAATCAAGCTTACATCTGGGGATTAACTTAACTCATGCGGGGCTACAGCATACCCATGAAATTATTGATATTGTTTTTCAATATATACGCCTATTGCAGCAGACTGAAGTAAAAGAATGGCTATTTCAGGAACAGAGTCAAATGTCGCAGCTACAATTTCGCTATCAGGAACAACGGAGTGCGAGTAGTACCGTCACTAGCCTGGCACAAAACCTGCAGCATTACCCAGTACAGGATGTATTGCGTGGCACTTATGTTATTGAACAATACAAACCTGAACTGATCAAACAGTTAATAGACCTATTAACACCTGAACGCGTGCTTATTGCACTGAATACACAGAGCCTTGACACCAATAAAACCGAAAAAAATTATCAGGTAGACTATCGTATAACAGCCATAGCCCCTGAACTTATCCAGCGCTGGTCTCACTCAGATATTAATGCGGCACTCGCATTACCCGTGCAAAATCCCTTTATTCCTGACGAATTAAAACTTAAAACAACAACTGAACCCGCTCAACTTACTCAGGAGCACCCAGAAGCCATTCTGCAAACTACGCATATAGATTTATGGCATCAACTAGACACTAGCTTTAAAGTGCCACGCGCCAGCCTTTATATTGCCTTATATTCTCCTATTGCCAATAGCTCACCACGACATAGCCTATTAACTTCTTTATTGACTGGCATTATTAATAAACAATTAAATAGCTACGCCTACCCTGCCCGTTTAGCAGGTCTGAACTATTCCATCTACCCCACAGAGCGCGGACTCACTATTTCACTTTCTGGCTATGATCAAAAGCAAGCAGTCTTGCTAGAGCGTATCACTGCTGCACTTAAAGCGCCCGAAATTACCACAAAGCGCTTTGATATTTTAAAGGCCCGTTACCAGCAAAAATTAAACAATGCAAAAAAACAACAGCCTTTCCAGCAGACACTTGCAGAACTGAAACGTTCAATGATTGAGCGCCGCTGGACTAATGAGCAAAAACTAGCCGCCTTATCAACTTTAACAGCTGAGGATCTCACTGACTTTTCAGAGCAATTTTTAAAGCAGCTGCATATCACTTTGCTACTGCAAGGAAATATAACCGCTAGCGAAGCCAGACAAATGACCCGCTTTATTGAGCAACAGTTTATATCACCCGCAGCGACTAGCGTCACTGTTGCTCCTGCCGCTGCTATTCAATTAGCAAAGCAAACGCTTAATGCACGCAAATTAAGCATTGATAATCAGGATGCTGCTCTGGCACTTTATTTTCAGGCAACGGATAAAACGGCACAATCCCAGGCAGAAGCACAATTATTAGGCCGCATTATATCCACTGCCTTTTTTGCCGATTTACGCACCCGCCAGCAGCTGGGCTATAATCTGGGCGCGGCAGCTTTAGCGATGAAGGATGTTCCCGGTATCATTTTCATCCTACAATCCCCGGTGATTTCAGCACCTGAAATAGAAGCTCGTTTTCTTAGCTTTATCGACAGTTTTCAAAAAGAGCTGGCGCAAATCTCGACAGCAAAACTTGAAGACTATAAAGTAGGCTTGATCACTCGCCTGTTGGAAAAGGACAAGAGTTTGCACAAACGCAGTTATAGAAACTGGCTAGAAATTGATCGTGATAATAATTATTTTGATACCAAAGAGCGTATCGCCAAAGCGATTGAGAAAATTGATAAAACCAGGCTTGTCGCAGTTTACCAAGACTGGCTCATTGATAATCCACGTAAATTTCGTAGTTATGCTTTAGGCAATCAGTTTATCAGCGATGATTTTACCGGGCAGTCACTGATTATTGATATAGATGCATTTAAGCGAGCGCATAATAAACTTTAGGACTACGCACTTAACACAGGACAGCTTATCACTCGTAGGGTCGATGAGATTATCTAGCGTAGCGTAGATAACGAAATCCAACATTTTGGAGTATCCCACTATGTCGGATTTCGTTTTTTAATGCTTCGCAATAAAAAATCTCATCCAACCTACTTTTTTGCAAGAGAATCTATCCCGTTTTAAGTGCGTAGCCGAAAAAGATATTAAAACTGCAGTGATTATGTTATTTTTAGCAAAGATACTGAAAAATAAACAAATACATTCAATGTTCAAACAAAAATGGAATCTAAAAATGCTCAATATAAGAAGTATATCTGTCTCGGTTATCGCAACACTCATTACTTTTAGCCCTACAATAACACTGGCAGCTGAACAATCTACATCCAGCCTCTTGCCTCCAATCTGGCCTTTTATAGCATTTGTTATTTTGGTTATTGTCTTTAGAAAGCAACTGAACTGTGTTCCTCCCTTTGAATCGCCAGAAGAGCCGGCTTCACCCGTTAATCAAGAACCAATCCCTACTGCAACAGAAACACCAGATACTGCCGCTGATATTGACACAGAAGTTAATGATAACATTATTGATTTAAAAGATAACAGCCAGCAATGTCAAGCCAGTACTGCAAAGGGAGCACGATGTAAACGCAAAACGACTCTGGAAGATACTTCACTAACGATTGATGAAAAAACCTACCTATTAACAGTCTGTAGACAGCATAATACCAGTTCCCTGAAACCCTATCCTGAACTGATTAAATAATTGATTAACAATTACTCAGCGAATAACTTCTGGGCATCCATCGCCGAATGTTCCTCATTACGATTAATCTGTACATGGGTAGGATAAGCAAATGATAGATTATTTTTTTCCAAGATATCCGCAATTTTAAAAAGTACATCCTGTTTAACTTCTAACCATTTTGCCCAATCGACTGTTTTGGCAAAGCAGTAAATTAAAATATCAATCGAAAAATCATTATATCGGTCCAGAAAAACCAACTGTGTCGATTTAACACCATGTACATCTTCCTGAGATAAAAACTTATTCTTTGCGCGTGTCGACATATGATTTTCTTTTGGGCTCGCTATGTCAGGATGCTCTGCAAGCATTTGCTTAATATCTTCAAGTGCCTGACGAATATCCCCCATATTACTTTCATAAGTCACCCCAACATGCATCTTAATTCGCCGTCCAACCGAGCGGCGATTCCAGTTTAAAACACTCGCCGTTGAGACCAGCGAGTTTGGCATGGTAATCAATGCATTATCAAAAGTTCTTACGGTCGTGCTACGCAAACCAATTTCTACCACCGTGCCTTCAACAGTATCAATTTTTATCCAGTCCCCCATCTTAAAAATACGGTCAATCATGATATTAAGACCACCAAAAAAATTGGATAAACTATCCTTTGCAGCCATCGCAAATGCCAGCCCCCCGATGCCTAAAGTAGAAAGAATGGCAGTGATATTAATCCCTAAATGACTTAAGACCAAAGTTAGGGCAATTAAAAAAACCAACCCCTTCAAAGTCTTTACCAGTAATATAACCAGTTCTCTACTATACGGCTTCTGCTTTTTATCTGCTTGATCAAAGTGTACCGTAACGACGCTATTGATTAATCTAAATAATAAATAAACATACAGCCCGCAATAAACGATATAAATAATATTATCAATCGAAACTTTAAATTCTGTTTTATATAACAAGGCATTTAATGCCATATCTATACCGAAAAATAACAATAAATACAAAATAGGCCTATGTATGCTAACGAATACAAGTTCCATATTTTCCACTTTCCCATCATTTAAAATAAACTGCTCAACTAGGCGGTTACTTACTTTTGAAATAAGTGGAAAAGCAATCATCGTTAGCAAAACAATAAAAAAGGAAACAATAATGCCTCCCGCATCAATACGTATCGGTGCGAGAGTATAATTAAGGTCCCTGAATACTTCGATGTTATTAAAATAGGCAATAAATGTAATTAAAGAAAGTTTCTGAAAAATACTAGTCGTCACAATCTCATCAGGGTTTAACAGCACATACTCCAGAAAGTCCCTATATATATTATAAGTTTGCAACAGGCGATCATGATTTTTTGCAGCCACCTGATAAATTTCACTCTCCCCTGTAAAGGGCTCGGGAGTTGCTTTAATTTTTTGCTTAACTGTTTTAATTCTTTTTTGGATTTCCTTGATGATCGCTTCTTTTGATTGATAATTACGACTCGACTCGACTAGATAAACAACAAAACGTCCTATTTCACGTCGGGTCAAATAATAGTCTATATCAAACTGATCACGCTGCACGGCAACAACGTGACCACGTGAACGATTAATCCCTATTTTCGATTGTAATAATTTAAGATCTTCCTGGTTGATTGCCTGAACATCATAGTCAATAAAAGACCCCCGTATCACTAATAAGAGTTTTTTAAACAGAGCATTCTTTTCCTTGATTAAGACCTGTAACTTTGCTTCATTATCAACGGCTGCAGCCTGTTGGTTAATCTCAGCTATCGTATTAAAAATGCCCGCAACCACTGCATATTTTTCCTCTGCACTACCTGCCTTTAGCTGAAAAGGCAGTAGCAGCAAAATAAGCAATAAAAAAATTCGAGAAAACACCTTAGTTATCATTAGCTAAACTCCCTGAATAATTTTTGGCTACGGACTTAAGGAGAGACACCTGACAGACTCTTTACACTGGAAGCGGGGACTTAAATCCTGCCATCTCCATGCGGGGCTGAAGCCCCGCTTCCAAGTTATCTAAGTTATTTCGTACACATTCCTGAAGGCATTATCCAGAATTAAATTGGTAGCCAAAACATGATATGTTGATTTAATGTTTAAAACCCTGAGTTCCTGGACAGACTCCTGGCCTTACTCTTCTATCGTTTGCTTATTTTCCAGCAATTCTCTTAAATAGCGAAACAATAGCCGCGAGGACTTGGGCGGCTTCTCAGTGGCTATTTCTTTTTTTGCATTACGAATCAGCTGGCGTATATGCTGCACATCTGCATCCGGGTATTGCTGTAAAAACTCGCCTAATACCTGTTTATCATCTGATAAAAAACGTTCCCGCCAACGCTCTAACTGGTGCAACTCCCGAGCGGCATGGGCGCTTTTTGCCTTTATTTTATCCAGTTTTTCCTGAATGGATTGCACATCAATTTTGCGCATTAAGCCATTAATATATTTTAATTGCCGCTTTCGTGCGCCTTTTAACGGCATTTTTGCCGCTTCCATAACTGCCTGGAAAATATTTTCCGGTAACTCCAGGCGCTCAATCTGAGCCGGTGCTAACTGGATTATCTCTTCACATAAATCGCTTAAAACGGCAATATCACGTTTTATCTGTGATTTATTCGGCCTAATCGCCCAAGTTTGCTCTTCTTCCTGATCTGTCTCTATCAATTCACGCATCTTAAACCATCACGATTAAAAAAATAACAAACAGCACGACCCCTCCTATAGGGACCAGTGCTCCTAACCAATCTTTAGGTGCTTCTTTACTACGCTGCAGTGTCGCCTTTATACCTGGCCCCATCCAAAAGACTAGCCCCAGTGCCATCATACCTAATAGCACACTTTCCCACATTGCTAACTGCATTCTTTCCTCTCTTTATTTACTTTAGTCATTATAAACTTATATAGGATGCGCTTCGTACCTCAGCACATCCTATGTCTATCAATCAGGTATCTAGAAATTATTTACCTGAGAACCTATATATTGTACGTAGGCTGTATTCCATGCGTCATTATTCAGCTATTAAAACTAATCAAACATATCCATTTGCTGATAATAGTTTGACTGTTTTTCCAGTGTTGACAAAGTAACCCCTAATAAACGTATTTTACTCTGCCCGATCCCTTCTTTGCTCAGTAACTGCCTAAAAACAGATACATTTAACATCTGCTTTTTAATTGGCTTAGTGAAACTCAGGCTTCGCGTAATCTGCTGAAAGTCATGGTATTTAATTTTTATCGTCAGCGTCCGTGCATACAGTTTCTTCGCCTGTACTTTTAACAGAGCCTTGTCGAGTAGTTCTGTCAATTGCTGATAAATCTCGCGCCCCTCTTTAAGGTCCTTTGCATAAGTGGTTTCTGTACCGATGGATTTACTTTCACGATAAACTCTAAGGGGTCGATCATCTATTCCCTGAGCAATTTGATAATAAAATAAAGCGGCTTTACCAAAATGCTGCTGTAACACAGGCAAAGAAAACTGCTCCAGATCTGCTCCATTTTGTATCCCCAAGGCATGCATTTTTCGCTCAGTCACTTTACCCACACCATGAAATTTTCCTATCGGTAATTGTGCGACAAAGGCAACTCCCTGCTCTGGTGTTATCAGATAAAAGCCATCAGGCTTATCCATATCGGATGCAATTTTGGCAAAAAATTTGTTATAAGAGACACCTGCTGATGCCACTAAGCCAGTCTCGGATAAAATCTGTTGCTTTATTGTTTGTGCAATACGTGTTGCCGAGCCTTGACATAATGCGCTATCACTCACATCTAAATAAGCCTCATCCAATGAGATAGGTTCAATATTAGCAGTGTATTGATAAAAAATCTGGCGAATGATTGCTGAGACCTCTTTATAAACAGCAAGACGCGGTTTTATAAAGAGTGCCTGCGGACACAACTGAAAAGCTCTTGAGGATGGCATCGCGGAATGAATGCCGTATTTTCTTGCTTCATAACTACAGGTAGCAACAACACCACGACTATTAGGTAAACCACCCACAATAATAGGTTTATTCTGGTACTTTGGATTATCTCGTTGCTCGACCGCCGCAAAAAATGCATCCATATCAATGTGAATGATTTTACGCAGCGGTAAAGACATTGTTTTATTGCTTAGCGACCCGAACCCTGGTTAGCAATCGCTTCCTCTGTTAAAGCCCAATCAGAAAAAGGAAAAGGCACTTGCTCAGTATTAAAGGTCATAAACAACATAATATGATACAAATAAGCCGCTAATTTCTGACCAAAACCTAAAATATGCCTATTGGTATTGCCTGTTATTAACGCAGCAGCAATCTGCAATAACACCACAACCCATATCAAGGTGCGCACAACACCCGCCATCACCGCAAAAATCAGTATAAAACCAATGCGCTTCCAGGTGCTGACCTGCTTAAGATTGTCTTGTAATTCTTCTTCCATTATCTATTATCCTCTATTCATTACATCACGCAAATCAAGAGCAGCAGCACTTGCACGCGACACATAACTTGCCATTGCCAATGAGTAATTAGCGGAAATACCATACCCATCACCATTCAAAATAACTGGGCTGGTAATCGGTGCTAAAGCATTTTCCATTTCATGAATCATGATTTCCACAGTATCCATCGCACGTTTATCTTCTAAAATCAGTCTAAAATCATGTTTAATGGCTTTTAAGATATGCAGCAATGCCCAGCAAGAGCCTCGTGCCTGCCAAAATTCATCGTCCAGTTTCATCCAGGTAGTCTGTGAAATCGCCGCTGATTTTTCCTGTTGAATATCATAGGCTTCATAACGATCAGTACTCGCAGCCAGGCGTGTTGAAATACCGCCCAGACGTTTGATAATAATCTCTATATATTGCCATAGATTATCCGCTCTGGAATAAAAGTGTCCAGGATTTTTATCGCTTGAATCTGCTAAGCGCCGCATATAAGAATGCAGTGCTTCAATTCCTTTTTCATATTCAGCTTCAGTAGACGGCAAAGCCCATGAATTACGTTCATAATAAAAATAAGGCTCGGCTCTGGCCAAGTCAGGGTCTTCCGCTGATTGAGACTGCGCACGTGCCAAGTGATTTCTTAAAGCAGAAGCACCATCACGCAACATAATCAGGGCACCATATTCCCAACTAGGAATATTATCCAGTAGTACACCTGGCACACCGACATCATTAGTCAGATAACCACCGGGTTTATAGAGCAATGTTTCTGCAATACGTACTAAAGTATTGGCATACACATAGCCATCAGGATACACAAAACCGTCAGGGGAGTTAACAGAAAGTCCGTTCTTTTCCTGGGTAAGCTTGGCTTCTGCTGCCACATCGAAAGGTTTGGGCTCAATACTCCAGTAGCCAGCCAATACCACAATAGCGATTACGGAAATCGCAGAAAGAACACCAATAAACCAGGTAAACCCTTTCGTTTTCGCCTCGTGCGAAAAGTCGCTCGCTGCCATTTTATAATCCTATTCAATTAAATGATTTAACTCTCCAAACCCTTTATAATGAGCCGAAAGATCTCTCTCTTACCGTCCTGCTAAAAAATACTGCTCATAATAACACTATTTAATGATGATAGGCATAGATTAATCTACTCGCTCAACAAAACCATCATTCCCGAAATTGAGTCGGTCAAATAATTCAATCAGACTTTTTGGCGCGTGGATGAGCCTGATCATACACCTCTGCCAAATGCTGAAAATCCAGGTGTGTATATATTTGTGTCGTACTGATATTTTCATGGCCCAGCAATTCTTGTACCGCTCTTAAATCCTGACTACTTTCCAGCATATGCGTGGCAAAAGAATGGCGTAACATGTGAGGATGTACAGACTCGGGAATCCCTTTTTTAAGACACCACTTGCGTAAACGTAACTGAATACTGCGATTGCCTATACGCTTACCTTGCATACTGGTAAAGACAGCATTATCAGCAGGCTCTATTTGCGGCCTGACTTTCAGCCATTGCTGTAAAACCTCGATTGCTTTAGTTCCGATGGGTAACAGACGTGATTTCCCGCCTTTACCACTGATCACGGTTAATTGCTTATCAGCCAGGTCAAGGTCCGCTAGATTTAATGAACTCAGCTCATTCAGTCGCAACCCGGAAGAATAAAATAACTCGAACATCGCAACATCACGCATTTCTATCGCTGAACTCGCCCCGGCATCCAAAAGCGCACTAACCTGATCAACATCCAGTGTTTTGGGGAGTTTTCGCGCTTGCTTCGGTGCTTTAACATACTGTGCCGGGTTATTTTCTACCCGCCCTTGCTGCATTAAAAACATATAAAAACTTCTTATCGCAGAAAGCTCCCGCTGCAAGCTTTTACTACTCAGCCTCTTGCGGTGGCGTTCAGCCACATGTTTAAGTATATCTGCCGAAGTCAATGCTCCCCAGGTATCAATATTATGCTGAGTACAATACTCGACTAAATGCCTTAAATCTCTTTGATAATTCTTTAGCGTATGCTCGGAAGCACGTTTTTCAATTTTTAATTGCTGTAAAAAATCAGCCTGTTGCTGTCTGGAACATACTTGCATAACTTATGCACTCTTTAAAAAAGCAGCAAACCGGGTGCCTATTATTTCGCTTATCTGGGTTAAAAACAAATCTCCCAGACCAGAATAAAAGCGATCTTTATCTCGGCTCCCAATCGCTATCAACCCTTCTATCTCAGTAAATGCCATTGGGATAATCACACACGACTTAACTGCCAGTGCATGCTCACCAAACAAGAATCTGGCCTGTGCCAATGTTGGCCTTCCACAACTGGCTTTATTACTATTCATTTCTTTGGCAAAATGCACCAACGCTTCACATTCAGGGTCAACAAAGACATCTGCCATTGCCAGACTTCCCTGATATGCACTAATAATCTTGACACTAAAAATATCCGTCAAAAAGCACTCCCTCAAAACCTCATCCAGATTTTCAATCGCGATCTCTAGTGTCTCTGCTTCCAGCACTGCCAGGGTCAGTTCATGCATACTACTGGCAGAGCTATCATTTTCCTGAGCCACTTCAAGCAAAGTATTGAGCTGCGTTTCCATTTTATGGTGGCGCTGACGAAATAACTCTAATTGCTTAGAAATTAACGAGACGGCATGACCACTCGGGTGAGGAATAGTCATATGCTCTAATAACTGTAGATGCTCATCAAAAAACTCTGGATGCTTGTATAAATAAGCCTCTACCTCAGCTGAATCAAGCTCACTCATAACTGTATACTTCCTTCAAATACGCTAATAGCAGGACCTGTCATTAACACTGGATGACCACGCCCTTGCCATTGAATTTTAAGCTTTCCACCAGGTAACTCAACTGCAACCTCCTGCTCTAATAATCCCTGCTCTATACCAATAACAACAGCCGCACAAGCACCGCTGCCACAAGCCAGAGTCTCCCCCGCCCCTCTTTCGTAAACTCTTAATTTGACAGTATTGCGGTCAACGACCTGCATAAAACCAATATTCGCTCTTTCTGGAAAAAAGGCATGACTTTCCAATGCCTCACCGAGTTCATTAACACTGGCAGTACGCACATCATTTACCTGCAATACCGCATGCGGGTTACCTAAAGATACTGCACCAAATACTTGCTCTCCCCCATCAATATCAAGATGATAAGAGACTTTTTCCTGCTCGGTTTGAAGCGGAATTAATCCAGGCTTATGTCTCGGCACTCCCATATTAACCGTGATTAAACCATCATCATCGAATGTTAGTAATAATTGTCCTGCATGAGTATCCACTAAAATATTATCCTTAGCAGATAATTTTTTATCTCTGACAAAGCGTGCAAAACAACGCGCACCATTACCACATTGTGCGACTTCACTCCCATCGGCATTAAAAATACGATAACGAAAATCTGCATCAGAGTCTCGGGCAGCTTCAACCAATAAAAGCTGATCACAGCCGACCCCAAAATGGCGATCGGCAATAAAGCGAATTTGTTCTGCTGTTAGAGACAATTCCTGGCGCATCGCATCAATCACGACAAAATCATTGCCCAGTCCATGCATTTTTGTAAATTCAATTAACATCAAACTATTTCCATAAATCTAAATCAATATAGAGCCAAAACCAGAAAATTTAAGGCAATAAATGCTCACCCGCCCATAACTGTGCAATGCTTTCACGCTCTCTTATTAAGTGCACATTGCCAGCATCAACCATAATCTCCGCAACTCTAGGGCGGGAATTATAATTTGAACTCATGGTAAAACCATAAGCTCCGGAAGAACGAATCGCTAATAAATCTCCCTGACTCAGTGCCAAAGTCCGCTCTTTACCCAGAAAGTCCCCCGTTTCACACACAGGCCCGACAATATCCCACTCTTTCGCCTGCGCCTTGCTTCCCTGCTGAACAGGAATAATAGCCTGCCAGGAACTATATAGCGAAGGGCGCACCAAATCATTCATTGCCGCATCGACAATAGCAAAGTTTTTATGTTCAGTGGGCTTTAAATACTCGACTTT